>CAYZLP010000193.1:0-8031 GCA_964478635.1 uncultured Caldilineaceae bacterium | reverse complement strand
AGCAACCGGGTAATTCGTCGCGGCTCTCCCCTGGTCATTGAAATCAGACGCTCGGTTCTGCATGGTTTCGTAGTGCTTGCGGTTTAGATATGGTCCACCGTCGAACTATCTCTACAGGAACATCAAGAATCCTCTACTTGCAAAACCACTGAATATTTCGTAAGATTTATGCAATAGTGGAGTAGTGGTCGCGACTCGGATCCCTCGAGACCTTCCCCCGCTTTCGCCATACTATGGTGAGGCAAAGAATACCCCCAGCGGAGTTTGTTCGGCAGTTTGTATCCCCCATAGTCCAGTGTTCGAATTCAGGCTTGCGGAATCTCTGAAGATTAAGAGCCAACCGTTAAGACTTGCACTGCCATTCGCAATGGGGCGGCGGTAGTGCAGTGCAGCATTGCACTGATTTCGAGCACCTGCAGACGATCAGTCATCAAGGAGGAAGAACATGGTTGCTCAGACTGTAACACTTGAAGCGGCGCGGAATGGACCTGTCTGGAGTGACGGTCCAGCCTAATACAGGGGGAAGAAAAGCTCTCAACTCAACAAGAAAGCCAGGCAACATCACGGTTGCCTGGCTTTTTTGTTGGGCAAATCTGTTAGCCTCTATTAGCCCGGAACGGCCGGCGCCCCGTTTGCGGCGGCAAGAATTCTGGAAAAACGCCACTCCTGTCCCTTCTGCAGCGCGTGGGCAAAGGCATCCGGATCCAGCAGGTTTGAGGCGGCTTCAAGCGCTTTCTCGGCCGCTGACCGCGTCGACTCCTGGATCTCTGCATGACGCAAGACATACGCGAGCAGAATTGCAGCTTCTGCCGGTTGTGCGGGCGTGGTGCGCATCTTTAGCCGGGCCAGACCGACAAGCACCTCAAAGGCAAGCGCCGGCTCATCAATTTCTCGGGCGATTTCCAAGGCGCGGTCGTAGTATCTTCGAGCATCCTCCAATTCGTCGAGGCCCATGGCAGTCGCGCCGAGATTGCTGAGGCAGTTCCCCAACAGTTCCCGACCCCCCAATTCTTCCTGAATCTCAAGACATTCCAATAGGAGTTTCTTCGCCTCGGCGAAGTTCCCCTGTTTGGCTTCCAGATCGCCCAAATTGTTCAGAGAAGTGGCAATCCCCCGGCGATCGTTGATCGACCGGCGCATGGTCAAACACTCCTGATGGCGCCAATACGCCCGGTCAAGTTCACCCAGAAGTTCAGCGAGCACACCCAGATTATTGAGCGTGTTTGCCACGCCAAATGGATCATCCAGCTTGTGAAAGAGCGCGCGCGTGGTACGGAACAAGCGGCGCGCTTCATTGTAGTCACCGCGTTCGGCCGCGATGATGGCCAGATGCTGGAGCGTGCCGGCCAGGCCCCGCTCTTCTTCGAGTTCCTCGTACAGGCCCAGGCTCTGCCGGCAGCAAGCCTCGGCTTGATCCAGGTTGCCGGTCTTGCGGGCAGTCGCGCCCAGATAGCGTAGGGCAAAGGCCCGTTCTGCCGCAAGCAGGCGCCGTTCGTCGTCATCGGCCGCTTGAAGCGTAAGCTCCGCGAAGAGCGTCAAAGCAGCTGAAAGGGACTCGTGGGCATCACTGTGGCGTCCCAGGTGATAGGCAAGATGCCCTTCGCGCGCGAGGAGACGCCCCCGGAGGATCTCCACCGGGAGAGTGCCCGCAGCATCCACCAAGGGCTCCACCGCAAAGCGCTCAAGCGCCCCACGGACGATTTCAATTCCTTCAACCGACCACTCCTGGCTGATATAGAAGCGGTGGAGGCCTTCGAGACTGCGGTCGATATCGGCCAGACGGGCATGTTCGACCGACCAACGCCAGGCCGCACGGATGTTCTCAATGTCTTTGGCGATCTCTGATGCTGTGGCGCGATGCAGGCGAGTAGTCAACTTGCTGCGCCGGGCTTCCACAAACGTAGCGAAATACGCGGCGTGCCGCGCGTGGGCCTCAGCAAGCACTTCCGCATCTTCGCCGAGTCGCTCCAGTGCGCAATGGCGCAAGATCTCATGCATATAATATCGGCCCGTCGGTCCGGTACGCAGAAGCGACTTGTCGAGCAACGTCATCAGCATGGACATGTCTGCCTGCGCGATGGTTCGCGCGGCCTCCCGGGTGAAGCCGCCATCGAAGATTGCGAGCTTGCCGATGGCCGTGCGTTCATCCGCGCTCAATAATTGCCAGCAGTTGTCGAAGAGTGCGTTCATGCTGCGATGGCGCTGCGGCACGTCGCGCATGTCCGTACGCAGTGCCGCGACATCACGATCGAGTTCGGCAGCAATCTCTTCGAACGTCATGGCCCGTCGCCAGGCTGCTGCCAGCTCAAGCCCGAGCGGCAGCCCCTCGACCTGCCGGCAGATGTCAATGATGGCTGACTTTTCCGTTTCACTGAACCGCGTTTGGGGCTGGACTCGTTCTACAAGCTGCAGAAAAAGCGCCACCGCGCTGTACTCTTGCCAGGACAAATCAACGCTTTCGCTGCGGCCCGGCAAAGCCGCCTGCTTACGCACCGACTCTGGTTGGGGATCCGCAGACGGAAAACCCAGACCATTCACAACATGCACCCACTCCACCTGCAGGTGCAACCGCTCCAGCGAGGTGATCAGGATCTTGACCCCCGGTGCGTCCGTCAAGATATCCAGCAGCAGGGATTCGCTTGTCTGTTGGGTCGGATCCTTGCCTTCGTTGCCGGAAATCAGGGATTCAAAGCTATCCAAAATCAGCAGCAGTGACTTTCCCCTCAGGAAGTCGACCAACTGCCCTGCAGGATCGACTTCTCGCTGAAAGGGGAAACCCAGGAAATCCGCAACCGCACGGATCAGAAGTGCAGGGGAATTCACCCCGACCAAAGGGACAAGGCAAACGCCGTCGGGGAAGTGTTCGGAAAGCTGGGACATGGCTTCCAGCGCCAGGCGGGTCTTACCGACACCGCCCTGGCCTACCAACGTCAACAGGCGGCAAGCCGGCTCGTTCGTAACCAGCCGCAGAATCATGGCGAGCTCTTCATCGCGCCCTACGAACGGCATCATGGATGAGCGAATCTCTTGAACCCGGGCAGAACTCCGAGGGGCCGCCGGTCGGCCCGGATCCTCGACAGTGGCCGGGAGCGTAACCGGGGGGGCGGCGGAAGCGGACACTTGGTTATCCTGCCGCACGGTTTGATACTCTTGTGCGAACAAGCCCATCGCCGGAAGGGGCAGCGCCTTTTCCTTCAAATCCTCCAGAAGCTGTACCGTCTCCAGATCGGGTGGTTGATTCAACTCTTGTTCCAAGAGAGACACGCAGATCTCATATTGGTGAAATGCTGCAGCCTCGTTGCCGCTCCAATAGTAGAGTCGCATCAGCTCGCGATGGACGGGCTCATGCCAGGGCGAATGCTCCAGCCAGAGCCGGGCAAGATCGATGGCCTGTTTGAAGTTCCGCTGCGCGCTATGCCCCTGCACCAATCGCGCGAGCGCGCCCATGAAGTCGTTCTGGAGCTGCTCCGCCTCAAAGAAGCGCCACTCGTCAAAATTGGGGCTATCCCGAAAGCTGAAACCCGCCATGAAATCGCCCTGATAGAGCGCGACCGCGTTCATGAGCTGGGGCATACAGCGGGGACAGACTTCGCCAACGGCATGACCGTGCTCACCGCACGCGGCCAGATTGCGCCGAAACTCATCGACATCGACCCAAAAGTCCCCATGCTCGGTCAGGCCCACCGTATCGCGGTCGATGGTAAGCCATTGGCTGCCCAATGCGCGGTGCAGAACGGAAAGCTCTCGCCGCAGATACGAATAAGCGAGACCGGGCTCCGTGTCGGGCCAGAGCACGGTCATCAATGCTTGCCGCTGTCTGATCTTTCGATTCATGGCCAGAATGGCAAGCAGCGCAAATGATTTACGGCGGCTGATTTTTAGTGGTTTTGTCTGAAATTCGGCCCGCGTTCCCGGCGCGTCTTTTCCATCCGCACCGACGGCGGTCTCTCGCGCCAGAATGGCTTCAAGACGCGGCGTGCCGAACAGATAGAGTCGATATCCCACCGGTGACTTCTTTTCGCCCATGTTGTCTACCATACAGTCAGTAAGGGGGAAATTATGTGGGGGAACTCGCGGATGATGGGGAAAGATTATCGCTATGAATACAGGCGCACGTCACCAATTCGGACGTAATATTGCACAGCCCTGGAGCCAGAACACCTTAAAGTTCAACGCAAATCGAACTGTCAGACCAAATCGTTACAGCAACAGTTGCCATCTTACTATAGGTCTGGGAGCAAGTAAAGAGGAAATCGTTTGTGATTTATGCAAATATGCTCTTTTCCTCCGTGACATGTCGCTCATTTGGCGCGCTTTTGGCGCGTCTGCCGACTAAACTACCGCTATGCCCTGTGAATCAAAGCAAAGCGACCGGTACCGGTGCATGCACAGCCCGCGTTCGCTGATCCTTGTGATGTCCGGTTCCGTGGTCGTGCGGGCAACCATCCGCCGCCATTTGGAGCCACGCGGTTTCAGCGTACAAAACGCACACACCTTTGCGGATGGGTTACGCACCCTCGCACACGGGATTACGCCCGCAGTGGCAATTGCGGATCTTTGCCTGATCGATGCAACCGGCCCGGAAGTTGCACGTTGGCTTCAAAGCCGACACGAGATACCGGTCCTGCTGCTCACCGACTTTTCGCGAGACGAACGCTCCCTGCCCGGCTATTATGAATACGCCGCCGATTATCTTGCCAGGCCACTCCGACCGCTAGAACTGTGTTGTCGGATCGAAACGGTACTGAGCAAATATGGGCAGAGCTACATAGCCCGCCACCGCGGATCCCCGAGCGGCGAAACGGGCATTAGGAGATAGACATGCCAGACGCGCACGGATCACGCCCTACTGGGACGGCGTCCCCAGAAATCGACTCCCCGCCGCGGCTCCGAACAACCGGATCGGCATCGTTGCCGGCGGGCGACACCCTCGTCTTGGCCATTTACCCGGGCAGTGCACCCAACGGGGAATCGCTCGACGCAATATCACCTGGCGTTCACAGGCGTCCCGGAATGCCACTGCGCAAGATCGGACCCTCACTTCAAGCCGGGCTGCGTATCGGAATGTAGGGAAATACTGGCCAAGTGGCCAGGATCAAAGCTGACCCGATCGGTCGTTCGGCTGTAGCCAAAATGTGGTATTCTAATTCATAACCTTGCGTCCGTTGTGCTTCTTGCGCGACAGGCAAAGTCCTGCCGCTGGTGTCCGCCAGCATTGGGGCTTAAAACCAACCTCATCGTCTGGAACGGAACCCTGGCGGCTTCGGCTGTGCCAGGGTTTGTTGTATTGGCGATAATTTCTATGACTGCCCCACATTCGTTTGCCAGAGCTTAGTAAATCCCGGCGGAAATAGGTCGACGGCTGCGACCAGAGGTAGACCTGCCCGATTTCCGCCGTGGTATTTACGCCGCGGTGTATTTGTCGCGTCGGTATCTGCGATGATTCCATGCTTACTCAATGAGGAGGTAGACGATGCAGTGGATTCGGTGGTTTAACGAAATTACGATTGCCGATGTGCCCAAGGTAGGCGGCAAAAATGCCAGCCTTGGCGAGATGATCCGGGAATTGACTCCCAAAGGCATCGCCATTCCCAATGGCTTTGCGGTTACGGCCGACGCGTACCGGGCGTTCCTGCGCTATAACGAGTTGGAAGCTGCCATTACTGAAATCCTCGACGACCTCGACACCCACGACGTCAACGATCTGCTAACGCGCACGGGACAAATCCGGCGGCTCATCCTCAGTGGAGACTTCCCTGATGATATGGCTGAGGAGGTCGTCAACTGCTACTGGCAGCTGAGTACCGAGTACGGCATGCGTGCGGCCGATGTGGCGGTGCGCTCGTCCGCAACGGCCGAAGACCTGCCCAATGCCAGCTTTGCCGGCCAGCAGGAAACCTATCTCAACGTCCACGGCGAAGCCATGCTGCTCGAATCCGTCAAGAAGTGCTTTGCCAGTCTCTTCACACCGCGGGCGACCAGCTATCGGGAGGACATGGGCTTCAACCATTTCGACGTGGGCCTCTCCGTAGGCGTGCAGAAAATGATTCGGGCCGACCTTGCCTCCAGTGGCGTCATCTTTACGCTGGATACGGAGTCGGGCTTCCGCGATGTGGTCTTTGTCACCTCAATTTACGGTCTGGGCGAAAACATCGTCCAGGGTCGCGTCGCACCCGACGAATTCTATGTCTTCAAGCCGACCCTGCGCCAGGGCTACCGGCCCCTGATCTGGAAGAGGCTGGGCACCAAGGAACAGCGCATGGTCTACGACGAATCCGGCAGCAAGCTGGTCAAGAACATCCACGTCTCGACGGAAGACCGGTTGCGCTTCTCCGTCAGCGAAGAGGACATCCTGAAGCTGGCCGAGTGGTCGGTCATCATCGAAGATCACTACACGGCCAAACGCGGCACGGATACCCCCATGGACATCGAGTGGGCCAAGGACGGCCAGACGGGGGATCTCTTCATCGTCCAGGCTCGGCCCGAGACGGTCCATAGCCAGCGCGAGGTAACCCAGATCAACAATTACGTCCTCAAGGAAAAGGGCGAGGTCCTGGTCTCCGGCCTGGCCGTCGGCGACAAGATTGCCGCGGGCGCCGTGCGCGTCATCCCCAACGTGAGCCACATTCGGGACTTCCAGGCGGGCGAAATTCTGGTGACCGATATCACCGACCCGGACTGGGAACCGATCATGAAGAAGGCCGCGGCCATCGTGACCAACCGGGGCGGTCGCACCAGCCACGCCGCCATTGTCTCTCGGGAATTGGGCATTCCGGCCATCGTCGGCTGCGTCGATGCAACCCGGCGGCTGGAGACCGGTCAGACCGTTACCGTAAGCTGCGCCGAGGGCGAATGCGGGCGCGTCTATGCCGACGCGCTGGCCTTCGAGGTCCACACGGTGGACGTGAGCGAGATGGCCCGCCCCCACACCAAGGTCATGATGAATGTGGGCAGCCCCGAGATCGCGTTCAAGGAATCGGCCATCCCCAACGACGGTGTGGGGTTGGCCCGCATGGAGTTTATTTTCGCCAACTGGGTCCAGGTACATCCGCTGGCCCTGACCCGCTATGCCACGCTGCCCGGCGACGTTCGGGCCAAGGTGGATGAGATTACGGCCGGCTATGCCGACAAGGTCGAATTCTTTGTGGACAAGCTGGCCCAGGGCATCGGCACCATCGCCGCCGCCTACTATCCCAAAGAGGTGATTCTGCGTCTGTCCGACTTCAAGACCAACGAGTATGCGCATCTGGTCGGCGGTCAACTCTTTGAGCCCGAGGAAGCCAATCCCATGATCGGCTGGCGCGGGGCCAGTCGCTACTATCACCCCGACTACAAGGAAGGCTTTGTCCTCGAAGTCGAAGCCATCAAGCGGGTGCGGGAGATCTATGGTCTGACCAACCTGAAGGTCATGGTTCCCTTCTGCCGCACGCCCGACGAGGGCAAACAAGTGCTGGAGGTCATGGCCGAAGAAGGTTTGCGCCAGGGCGAGGAGGGGTTGGAGGTCTACGTAATGGCCGAAATCCCGTCGAACATCCTCATGGCCGATGAGTTTGCCGAATTGTTCGACGGCTTCTCCATCGGCTCCAATGATCTGACCCAGCTGACCCTGGGTGTGGATCGGGATTCGGTCCAGGTCGCGCCCCTCTTCAATGAACGCATTGCAGCGGTGAAGCGCTCGTGCTCCATGCTGATCGAGACGGCCCACAAGCACGGCCGCAAAGTCGGCATCTGCGGCCAGGCGCCGTCGGACTATCCCGAGTTCGCCGCCTTCCTGGTCGAAGAGGGCATCGACTCCATTAGCCTGATTCCCGACGCGGTGCTGCGGACGACGGCCAAGATTCTGGAGATCGAGGCGGAGATGGAGAAGGTTACTGCATGATTGAGGGAGAAGCGTGAAGCGTAGCGGAGCGCGCGACCCGGAACGCCGGAAGGCTCGGCGTAGCGTCGGATCACCGGCTGTTCCGGCGCCGCTCCCTGCGTATACCAGGGCCGCTACGCATAATTCAGCGCGATAGAGCAGACCGAAAGGTG
>CAYZLP010000192.1:0-8032 GCA_964478635.1 uncultured Caldilineaceae bacterium | reverse complement strand
TCCTCTTCATAGACGGTCCCGGCTTCCACATCCAGGTCGTCATTTAGAATCTGGGCGTTGGGCGCTGCCGGAAAGGCAACGGGCACGTCGTCGGCTCCACTGGCGGAGAGACCGGGCGCAAAGAGGGCGCCAATACTCAGGAGGAGCACAACGATCAGGGCGAGAAGCCAGCTTCGATTGCGCCGAATCACAGTTCGCATGCCATACCTCTTTATTGAGGAGCGCTCATGCCGAGCGCGACAGAATTGGATTGGACGCTTCATCGATCCGTGTGCTGCGGCGCAGGAGCGTTATCCAGCCCATGAGCATCGCGGTCGCGGTCAGCACGTAGCCCGCCACAAAGAGGCGGGCCTGATCGGTCGAGAGCAGCGCGCTGACGGTGTTCGTCGTGGCCGCCCACCAATTGCCAACGGTGGCGGTGGAGCGCGCGATCAGGTGGACCAGTTGGGCAAGCCAGTCAGCCTGGTTGAACATGACGAAGGCACCGAAGGAGACGGCCCCGGCCATGAGGCCGACCCAGAGGGCCAGCACCACCACGCCCAGACCGAAGCCCCAGAGGAGACGGCGCTGGCGTTCCCGCTGCAAGATGCGCAGTTCCACATCGGCGGCAAACCCCAGGGGCGGCAAGGCCGATGGCGTGGCAGTGAAGGTTTCATCCAGTTCCTGCCAGCTCTCCCACTGTTCGGTCAGGGTAGGATAGGTGACGAGATACTCCTGGAACCGGGCCCGCTCCGCTGCGTCGAGCATATCGTCCAGGGCCAGGGACATGAGCAAGAAGAACTCCGCTTCCGCAGCTTCCGGCGCCGGGTTCTGTGAAGAGGCTTGGTTGGTGAAATCGTTCATCATCATTTTCAATCTCCGCCGGTTCAGATGCCCGCCAGCGCGGCGCGGAGCATGGGCGGTTCGTCGCCGCGCATGCTGCTCGGTTGGGGCGCTGCCTGGCGGCGGCCGCCCGAAGAAGGAGGAATCATGGCCGCTTCCTGCTGCTGGACCAGCTCAGCCATCTGCTTGCGGGCCCGGAAGAGGCGGCTCTTGACGGCCGATACCGTGATGTCCATGGCGTCGGCGATCTCCTCATAGCTGTATTCTTCCCAGTAGCGCAGAATCAGGGGCGTCCGGTAGTCCGGTTCGAGTTGGCCCAGCAGCGACTGCACCTCCCGGTTGCGCTCCAGGGCCACGGCCATGGGCTCCGGGCGGGGCGCATCGCCTTCCAGATTCTGCAGCACCGGATTGTCGTCGATCGAAACAAAAGTCGCCCGGCGCTTCCGCAGCCGATCGATACAGTGATGATTGGCGATGGAGAAGAGCCAGGTGCTGAACTTCTTGTTGGGATCGTACTGCTTCAGGCGCGCATAGGCGCGCAAAAATGTCTCTTGGGCAGCATCCTCGGCCTCTTCCGGATTGCCGAGCATGCGATAGGTCAGGTTGTAGACTGGACGCTGATAGGCTTCGACCAGACGGCCGAAAGCCGCCTTGTCGCCCGCCCGCGCCGCTTCTACCCACCGTTGTTCCTGCTCGTTCATCGAACAATGCCTTTACGTGTCATGCATGTCAACTGCGCTGTGTCCGGCTCGTCCTCCCAGGAAAACCGGTCTGGAAAAGCGATCCGGCCAGTCAACAGTACGTGACATGGGGGGAAAAGTTTCAGGATTTCATTTTACATGCAAGCGTCGTACAAGCAAGCATCATTTATGAGCCTTCGTCACTCTCGTTTATAATCGGAAGGATAGTGACGATGCCCTTTGGTTCGTCGCGCCACGGTAGCGGTTGCTGGCTCCGGCCGGGGTCGGCGGCCCGAACGAACGAGTTGTGAAGGAAGCTTTCTCATGCGAATGACCTATCCGTTTACTGCGCTGGTGGGCCAGGAGCGCATGACCCGTGCGCTCATCCTCAATGCCATCAACCCCCTCATCGGCGGCGTGCTGATTCGCGGCGAACGCGGCACGGCCAAATCGACGGCGGCCCGCGCGCTGGCTGCACTTCTGCCCAATATTGAAGTCGTCGACGGCTGCCGTTTCGGCTGCAACCCGGATCGTCCCGATCTCTATTGCGACGAATGCCGGGAGCGGGTCGACCACGGCGAAGTGCTGCCCCGGGAGATGCGGGCCACCCCATTTGTCGATCTGCCCGTCAGCGCCACCGAAGATCGGGTAGTGGGCACTCTCGACATCGAGAAGGCCATTCAGCAGGGCGAACGCCACTTCGAGCCGGGCATTCTGGCCGCGGCCAACCGGGGCGTGCTCTACGTCGACGAGGTCAACCTGCTGGACGATCACGTGGTCGACCTGCTCCTGGACAGCGCGGCCATGGGCGTCAACGTGGTCGAACGGGAAGGCATCAGCTTCCAGCATCCGGCCCGCTTCGTGCTGGTCGGCTCCATGAATCCGGAAGAGGGCGATCTGCGGCCCCAATTGCTGGACCGCTTCGCCCACTCGGTCGACGTCGTCGGCCTGACCGATGCGCGGGATCGGGTGGAGATCTTGCGCCGCCGGGTCTTCTTCGAGCAGGATCCGGACAGCTTCACCGCGGCCTATGAAGCCGCCGAGGACGATCTGAGCGGCCGCATCATGGCCGCGCGCAAGCGCTATCCCCTGGTCACCTATACCGATAAGGACCTCTACACCATCGCCACCCTCACCGGGAGCTTCAACGTAGACGGTCACCGGGCCGACATCGTCATTCTCAAGACGGCCCGGGCCCAGGCGGCCTACGAGGGCCGTCTGGCCATCACCGACCGGGACATTCTCCTGGCCGCGGAGTTGGCCCTGCCCCACCGCATGAAGAAGCAGCCCTTCCAGGAATCGGTCATGAGTCCCGAGCAGTTGGAGAACAACATGCGCCGGGCCCGGGCCGAGGCGGAAGAGGCCTTTGGCGATGAAGACGAAGCAGACTCCGAAGCCGAGGGAAGCGCTTCAGCCGATGAAAAAAAAGCATCGAGGGCGATGAATCAGAGCTGAGCGACAGTGCGGAAGCGGGCGAGGGCGGTATGTCCCAGCCCGACGCCTCGCCCCAGCAGAGTTCATCGCCCGGTGACAACAAAGGCGCGCGCAAGCCGGTGCAGATCGGCGACACCTTCGAGACCAAGCGGCTGGACACGCCCCTGGACAAAATGACCCGGGAACGGGCCGGCAAACGCTCCTACACGCGCACGGACCGCAAGCGGGGGCGCTATATCAAAGCGCGGCCGGCCCACGAGAAGCGAGACGACATCGCCTTTGACGCCACCCTGCGCGCGGCCGCGCCCTATCAGCGCAAGCGCAAAGAGACAACCGCCAACGACCTTGCCCTCCAGCTGCGCACCAGCGACCTGCAGCGCAAGGTACGCGTCCGGCGCACGGGCAACCTCATCCTCTTCGCCGTAGACGCAAGCTGGTCCATGGCGGCCAGCGAGCGCATGGAGGCGACCAAGGGCGCGATTTTCAGCCTTCTGGTCGATGCCTATCAGCGTCGGGATCAGGTGGGGCTGGTCGTCTTTCAGCGGGACAAGGCGCGCCTGGTGCTGCCGCCCACGAGCAGCGTCGAGCTGGCTCAGAAGGCCTTGTCCGATCTGCCCGTCGGCGGCAAGACGCCCCTGAGCAGCGGGCTCTTTCTCTCCTGGCAGGTCATCGAAGGGGCAAAGCGGCGCGATCCGGAAATCCGGCCCCTGCTGATCCTGCTCACCGACGGCGCGGGCAACGTCAGCATGACCGGTATGCCGGCCCAGGAAGAGGCCAACCGCATTGCCGATCTCTTCCACCAGGACGCCAACGTGCGCGCGCTGGTCATCAACATGGAACATGCCGCCTTCGACCGGGGCCTGGCCCAGAAGCTGGCCGATGCCCTGGGCGGCGTCTGCTACAACCTCCCCGAACTACGCGCCGACACGCTTCTTTCGACCGTGCGCCGCGAAATTGATACGTGAGGCCAACCCAGCTTCATACCCTAGCCAAGGAACAACCATGACAACCCAGCGCGACAGCAATGCCCCGACGATCAAGGGTAGTTGGGAGAATCAACTCGAGACCGCCCAGCGGCTGGCCTCCGATTTCAAGGACGAGGCCCTGCCCATCTACGAGAAGCTCTACAACCGCTTGAGCAAGATGCCCCGATCCCAACGCATGGCCGCCAACCAGCGCCTGCAAAATATCTTCATGACCAGTGCGGTCGACTACCAGGGCTACTTGACCCTGCGCGGCCGCTACGCTGAAGCGCTGGCCGTGGTCGATCGCGTCCTGGAAGAGGCGCCGGAGAGCGAGCGCCCCATGTGGCAAATGCACGGCGCGGAGCTGCTGATCCTGGCCGGGCAGGAGGACGCAGCCATCGCCCGGGTCAAGGAGGCGGGGCAATCGGCCGATCTGGATGATCTGGAGGCGCTGGGCGATCTCTTTATGGTGCTCATCCGCCTGGGCCGGTTGGACGAGGCCGCAAGCACGCTGGAAGAATTGACCGCCCTGGTCGAAAGCCGGGACGTGAACGACGACGCACGCCAGCGGGACCGGGCTTATGCGGCCGATCTGGCAACGACGCTGGCCCTGGAACGCCATGACTTCGACCGGGCCGAAGCCCTCTACGCCGAGGCCATTGCCCTGGACCCGGATCTGAAGCAGCACCTCAACCGCCTCTATGCCCGCTTCGTCCACGCCGGTGAGGCCGAACGGGCGCTGCCCTATATCAAGCGCGACCAGCAGCACCCGATTCGTGCCACGTTCTGGCACGGCCTTGCCCTGCAGCGGCTGGGCGAAGCGGAACAGGCGGCCCGACAGTGGGAAAAGGTCACGGCCATGGACCCGGCCAAGACCAGTGAGACGAGCTTCCTGGAGTACATTCTCTCCCTGTACTACCTGGACGACCCGGACGGTATGGGCCTGGGCGCCGTCCTGAACCTGCTGCAGGAGGAAGGCAGCAACGTCTGGGCGCTGTTTTACCTGGCCGGCCTGGGCTGGGCCCTGCGCGACAACCTGCAGAATGCCCAGACCAACTTCCAGCGGGCCGTCAACCTGCGCCGGGCCAACGGTCAGGGCCGCAAGCTGCCGGTGGAGACGTGGTACTTCTGCGTCGATCTGCTGGAGGAGGAGGAGTTGGCCGCGGTCCGGGAGTTTTTTGAGGTGGAAGACGGGGCTTCGACAGGCTCAGCCGGCGAGATCGCGGCAGATTCTCTGGACAGTGAGGAGGAGGCGTGAGCGTGGTGGACGGTGCGGCGGGGACAGTGCGGGGCGAGGTGGGGGAGTTGATGGCCTTCGCCCGGCGCCTGGCCGAGGCCAGCGGCGACGTGATCCGGCGCTACTACCGGGCCGGCTATGCGGTGGAAACCAAGGCCGATGCGACGCCGGTGACGATTGCCGATCGCCAGGCCGAGGAAGTGATGCGGGAACTCATTGCCCGCGAGTATCCCGATCACGGCGTCTTCGGCGAGGAGTACGGCCAACACCTGCCCGACGCCCGCTATCGCTGGGTGCTGGACCCCATCGACGGGACCAAGAACTTCGTGGCCGGCGGCTATCTCTTCGGCACCCTCATCGCCCTGCTCGAGGAGGGACGGCCCATCGTCGGCGTCATCAATCAGCCGATTCTCAACGATTTCCTCATCGGCAACGGCGCGGGCGCCTGGCTCAACGAGCGGCCGGTGCGGGTCCGCCCCTGCGCGCGGCTGGAAGATGCGGTGCTGCTCAACACGCTCCACTGGAACGTGGAGAACTACCACGACGGCCCGGCCTTCGAGGCCCTGAGCCGCCGGGTGAGCCGCTACAACAACTGGGGCGACTGCCACGGCTACTACCTGGTAGCCACGGGCGGAGCCGACATCATGACCGATCCCATCATGAACGAGTGGGATCTCATGGCCCTCATCCCCATCATCCAAGGCGCGGGCGGCCGCATCACCGACTGGCACGGCCGGGATCCCCTGGCCGGCGATCCCATCGGCGAGACCGGCATCATCGCCACGGGCGGCTCGATTCATGACGCAGTGATTACGGCGTTGAATCCGACCTCAGCTTGACCCCTCATCGAAATACGCGTCAAAGCGTCGACGCGCGGCGGTCAGACGCGCTTCCGTCTCCGCCTCGGCTAGATTCATAATTGCGGCGATTTCGCGAATGCTGTGGCCTACTTGATAGCGCAGAATCAATATCCGGCGCTCATCGTCCGGCAGCTTGGCGAAGTAGGCGTTGAGAGAAGAGTTGTCACTCATGGCCTGTTCCATTCGGAGTCTTGGGGATCTGCTCGGGAAATAGACCGCGGATGACGCGGATCGAACAGATCTGCGTGGATTTTCATTCGCCGCGGCGCCAACTGGCGCATGGAACCTTCCTGGAAGATTTGCCGCCGACAACGTTGCGGGCGTGCATCTTCCAGGAAGGTGATGGTCCTACGGCAACCGGTAGAGATACCAGTAGCGATCCGACGGGAAGACGGACTGAAGATTTTCATCCCAAACGAAGTCGCGGCCGGTCGTGCCCTGCTCGATACGGCGGTCGATCTCGCGCAGGCGCGCGCGCTGTGCGTCGGTTAGATCATCGCCAATGCGCTTGAGGATCTCTTCGATGCGCTGGCGGTTGCGGATCTCGAAGGGGTAGTTGGTGCGGCAGCGGCGCCGGTCCTCGGCGCACTCGTCCAGGAACCACTGGAGGCTGTCCAGCCGGGCCTTGAGCTCCCGGGCCAGGCGCTGGTTGAAGCGCGTGTTGAGGCTATAGATGACCGAGTCGGCCTGACTCTGGACCACGTCGAGCGCGGCCTGCTGCTCGGGTGAGAGGCTCTCCCGATCGCCCTGGAGGCGATGGAGCCGGGTGAGCAAATCGCCGCCGGTCATGGTCAGCTTCTCGTCGCCGCGGGGCGTCCGAGCGAAGACGGTGCGATAGAGATCGTCCTTGATGATGTACTCTTCCAGTTCATCGACCATGGCCTGGACAATCGCCAGGTCGACGGCCGGATCCGCGGCGAGTACGTGGCTGGATTGAGACATGGGCTGCTCCTCTTGATATTGCTGCTCGAATTTACCACCGCTGGTGAACCTGCGCACGAATATACCGATCGTACACGTCCTCCACCACCGCCATTTGCTCCGCCGTCAGGGGCGGCAGATCCGCGGCGGCGACGTTGTCCTCGACTTGCTGCACGTTCTTGGCCCCGGGAATGGCGCAGGTCACCGCATCGAACATGAGAATCCAGCGCAGGGCTAGTTGGGCCATGGTCGCATTGGCCGGCGTCAGGGCGCGTAGCTCCTCCACGGCGGCCAATCCGGCGGCGAAATCGACGCCGGAGAAGGTCTCGCCCACGTCGAAGGCTTCGCCATGACGATTGTAGTTGCGATGATCGTCTGGGGCAAATGCGCTTTGGGCGGTCATCTTGCCGGTGAGCAATCCGCTGGCCAGGGGCACCCGGGCCAGGATGCCCACGTTGTGCGCCAGGGCTTCCCGAAAGAAGATTCCGCTGGGTCGCAGCCGGAACATATTGAAGATGATCTGCACCGTCTTCACGTTGGGATATTCCATGGCCTTGAGCGCCTCTTCCACCTTTTCCACGCTGACGCCGTAGTTGCGGATCTTGCCCGCAGCCACCAGATCGTCCAGCGCGGCAAACGTTTCAGGCTGGTAGTAGGCCTCGGTCGGCGGGCAGTGCAGCTGGACCAGGTCCAGCGCGTCCGTTTCCAGATTGCGCAGGCTGCGCTCCACGAAGGCCGTGAGGTTCTCCTTGTTGTACCCCTCGGCCACATGAGGATTCAGGCGCCGGCCAGCCTTGGTGGCCACGATAATTTCCTCGGACCGCGCCTTGCGCACCTGGGCGATGAGCCGTTCGCTGCGGCCATCGCCGTAGACATCGGCCGTATCGATGAAATTGATGCCCAGGTCGATGGCTCTGTGGAGCGCCTTGAGCGACTCACCGTCATCCACCGAGCCCCAATCCGCGCCGATTGCCCAGGCGCCGAAGCTGATTTCCGACACCTCAAACCCGGTTCTGCCAAGCGTACGATATTGCATAGAGCGAATCTCCTTATCTCAGTGTCACATTATTTGAACTTCGTACATTCCTCCAGAGCGGAAACCGGCGGGAATGT
>CAYZLP010000191.1:4992-8048 GCA_964478635.1 uncultured Caldilineaceae bacterium | reverse complement strand
CGCCGCCCATGGCAGAGCGGCGCCCATATCAAACGACGATTCACGGTGAAACTCTGGTAGATGAGTATTACTGGCTGCGCCAGCGCGACAACCCGGAGGTCATTGCCTACTTGACTGCCGAGAACGTGTACACGACTGCTGCGCTGAGCCATACCGCCGACCTGCAGCAAACGCTCTATGCCGAAATGCGCGGTCGCATCCAGGAGACGGATCAAACTGCGCCCCAGGCCGACGGCGATTACTGGTACTACACGCGTACGGAAGCGGGACGCCAATACCCCGTCTACTGTCGCGCCGCCGGTGCTCCGGCCGGAATTCCGGCCGGAGTGGAAGAAATCCTGCTCGACGTCAACACGCTGGCCGAGGGTCATGACTACACCGCAGTGGGCGCCTTTGTCGTCAGCCCGGACCACAGGCTGCTGGCCTACACCGTCGATCATGCCGGCAACGAGCGCTACACGCTCTATTTCAAGGATTTGACGACTGGCGAACTCCTGGCCGACCAGGTCCGGGATGTCTATTACGGGTTGGTCTGGGCCAATGACAACGCCACCGTCTTCTATAACGTCGTCGACCACGCCACCCGGCCTCACAAATTGTTCCGTCACCGTCTAGGCAGCAACCCGGCCGCAGATGAACTCGTCTTTCACGAGGAAGATGAACGCTTTTTTCTCTCGGTGCGGCGCAGCAAGAGCGGACGCTATCTCTTCATTCATCTGGGCAGCAACACGACCGATGAAGAGTGGTTTCTGGAGGCCGATGCGCCGGACACGGCTCCACAGCTGATTCAAGCCCGCCGCCATGGAGTCGAATACCAGGTCGACCATCACCGCGCGGCGGGGGATGACTTCTATCTCCTCACCAACGATGAGGCCGCAGACTTCCGCATCATGCGCACTGCGTCCGCCACCCCGGCGCGCGATCACTGGACGGAGGTGATTCCCCACCGTCCGGGCGAGAAGCTCGATTCGATCGAACTCTTCGCCCATCACCTGGTTCTCTATCTGCGCAGCGACGGTCTGCGCAGGATACGGATTTACGACCTGCGTGCAGAGGATCCCTGGCAGGGTGAGGCCGTTCATGCCATCGATTTTCCGGAAGAGGTCTACACCGTTAATCGCCAGGCCAATCCGGTCTATGACGGCACGACGCTGCGCTTTGTCTATAGCTCGTTAACGACGCCGCCTGCGGTTTTCGACTACGACATGGCGACGCGGGCGCGTGAATTGCAGAAAGAGGAGCCGGTACCCGGCTATGAGCCGGACGAATATACCACCCGCCGCATCTGGGCAACCGCGGCCGACGGCGTAAAAATACCTGTCTCGCTGGTGCATCGCAAGGATGTGACCCTTCGGCCCGACACGCCCTGCTTGCTCTACGGCTACGGGGCCTATGGGGCCTGCATCGATCCCGGTTTCCGCCGCAACGTAATCAGCCTCCTCGATCGGGGCTTCAGCTTTGCCATCGCCCATATCCGGGGCGGCGGCGAAATGGGGCGCGCCTGGTACGAGGACGGCAAGCTCTTGCGTAAACGGAACACCTTTACCGATTTCATCGCCGCCGCCGAGCATCTGATCGCCCAGGGCTATACTTCGCCGGAGCAACTTGCCGCCATGGGGCGCAGCGCGGGCGGTCTGCTCATGGGCGCAGTGGCAACCATGCGGCCGGATCTCTTTCGGGCGGTCGTTGCCGGTGTGCCCTTCGTCGACGTGATCAACACCATGCTTGACCCGACGCTGCCCCTGACCGTCATCGAATGGGAGGAGTGGGGCAATCCCGCGATTGCGGAAGAGTATGCCTACATGAAGGCCTATTCACCCTACGATAATGTGACTGCCCAAGCCTATCCGAATCTCTTGGCTACGGCCGGTCTGAACGATCCGCGGGTGGCCTACTGGGAGCCGGCGAAATGGGT
Organism: uncultured Caldilineaceae bacterium; assembly: GCA_964478635.1. Classification (GTDB taxonomy): domain Bacteria; phylum Chloroflexota; class Anaerolineae; order Caldilineales; family Caldilineaceae; genus JAGRCP01. The sequence goes on along the minus strand of CAYZLP010000191.1, from coordinate 6,133 downwards.
CGCCAAACTGCGAACCCACAAGACCGACGCCAACCTGCTATTGTTAAAGACCAACATGGGCGCAGGACACGGCGGCGCCTCCGGCCGGTTCGACTATCTGGAAGAAGTTGCGCTGGAATACGCGTTTATACTGGAATGCATCCCATAACGCTGGAAGTCATCATCATTTTCCTGCTCATTCTCGCCAACGGCATGTTGGCCATGAGCGAGATGGCCGTGGTCGCGGCGCGCAAGTCGCTGCTCCAGCAGCGCGCGGAGGACGGAGACGTGCGCGCGCAGCGGGCTCTGGAACTGGCCGAGGAGCCGAGCCGCTTTCTGTCGACCGTTCAGATCGGCATTACGCTGGTCGGCGTCATGACCGGCGCATTCGGCGGTGCGACGTTGGCCCGGGCCATTGCCCGCCAACTGGAGCGCTGGCCCCTTTTCACGCCCTACAGCGAAGCTCTGGGTGTGGCCCTCGTCGTCATCGGCATTACATACTTCACGCTCGTGCTGGGCGAATTGGCGCCAAAGCGCATCGCCTTGACCAATCCTGAAGGAATCGCCGCGCTGGTCGCCCGGCCTCTCGATTTCTTCTCGAAGCTGACCGCGCCGTTCGTCCGCTTCCTGACCGCCTCCACCGGCGTCGTCCTGCGCTTGGTGGGTGTCCGCGAAAACACGGCCGCTCCCGTCACCGACGAGGAGATCGAACTGCTCTTGGAAGAAGGCGCGCGCCTCGGCGTCTTTGAACCCATCGAAGAAGAAATCGTCCGCCAGCTTTTCCGGCTCAGCGACCGGACCATCGACGCAATGATCACGCCCCGGCCCGACGTCGTCTGGCTGGACATCAACGATTCGGCCGAAGAGGTGCGACGCAAGATTGCCGAAAGCAATCATTCACGCTACCCCGTGGCCGACGGCAGCCTGGACAACGTGGTCGGCCAGGTCCTGGTGAAGGATCTCTCCAGCCAGCAGTGGAGCGACGAAGATTTCGATGTGGCGGCCATCATGCGGCCAGCGCTCTATATCCCCGACACGGTGCCTGCCTTGGCCGTGCTGGAACGCTTCCGCAATAGTCGCTCCAAGATGGCCATGGTCATCGATGAGTTCGGCGGCCTCCTCGGCGTCGTGACGGTCAATGACCTGGTGGAGGCCATCGTCG
>CAYZLP010000191.1:0-4892 GCA_964478635.1 uncultured Caldilineaceae bacterium | reverse complement strand
TTCGGCGGCCTCCTCGGCGTCGTGACGGTCAATGACCTGGTGGAGGCCATCGTCGGCGACCTGCCCGAACACCATGAGGAGATCGAGCTGGAGGCCGTTCTGCGTGAAGACGGCTCCTGGCTCATCGACGGCATGTATCCCCTGGATGAGTTCAAGGATCTCTTCGGCCTCAGCGATCTGCCGGCCGGTGTGGAAGCCTATTACCAGACGGTGGGCGGACTCGTCATGGCCACCCTCGGCCGCGTGCCCAACGCCGGCGACATCTTTGAATGGCAGGGTCTGCGCATCGAGGTGATCGACATGGACGGCCGCCGGGTCGACAAAATCCTGGCCCAACACCAAGAAGCGCCCATTGACAATTGACAATGAATAATTGACAATGGGCAATTGTCAATTATTCGTTGCCGCGCGTCGCGCCTCGCGCCGCCGGTGCTGCTCGTGGATCTCGGCCACGTGGACCGCTTTTTCTTCGCTCGCCACCTCGAGCCAGATGCGTCCGTGCTCGGCCGTGGCGACGCTGCCCGCGCCGTAGGCGCCGGTGGCGCTATCGTCTTCCCAGGGTGGATTGGCGACGAGCGCACCACCTTCAATCCAATCCATGTAGTAGTTGGGCGTGGTCACAAAGTCGGTTTCGTCCACCACCCGGGCCATGTGACACAGCTCGGGCCGCAGATGCAGCATCATGGCTGTCTCCAACTCGCCGGCATGGCCCATGCCGCCCCGGGGCGAAACCCGATGCGCGGCAATGGCCGGCCCGCCCAGGTGACCCGAAGTATGAAGCCACGTCGTGGCGCAGAAAATGCGCCGGTAGCGTTCCCCCGCGTATTTGACCACGTTGACGAGAAACGAGCAGTTGCCGCCGTGGCCGCTCATGAGGTAGAAACGGTCGAACCCCCGCGCAACCAGAACGTCGATCACCCCTAGCCAGAAGTCCTCGAACGCGCGCCCGCCGCAATTGAGGGTGCCGGCATAGGCGGCGCGGTGGGTGCTGACGCCGTAGGGAAAGACCGGCAACGCTGCGGCCTCATCCGGTACGCGCCGTACAGTGTCGCGTGCGATCGCGCCGATGATCTCCGTGTCGGTGGAGAGGGGCAGGTGATGGCCGTGCTGCTCCGTGTGACCGATGGGGATGAGAATCACTTTGCCCCGGTCAGCGTCGGCCGGCAGGTACGGCGCGGCCGCATCGGAAGCGGGCGCGCGCTGCACCAGGCGCGCCGCGCCCAGCGCGAGCTGCAGTTCCGGCGGCGTCAGTGCGTAGACTCGGCTGAAGCCATCCTCGCGCAGGCTGTCGAGCAAGTTGGCGATCAGCGCGCCCAGCAGCGGCTCGGCCACGGCCAGCCCGCTGCCCCGCCAGCCGAAGGGCAGGGCCGGCAGCAGGCCGATCCGCCGCGGCCTGCCCAGGGCCTCAGCCAGGCGTTCCCGGTCGTAGCCGTCCCCCAGCGGTACGACCAGCGGGCAATCCCGCGGCAGAGCCGCCACCTCGGGCCAGGTCAGCGTTTCGTAGGCGAAAAACTCGGTTTCATGGCCGTACACAGATTCACGCAAACGATGATCTCCTCGCTTGATATACGTCTTGAAGGCTGTTACCTAATTCTATCACGAATCAACGAAGCATCTCGTCCTTGTGGGGGCACGCAACTTCCCGGAAGAGGTCAGAACGCTTTCTGTCATCTGAGAGCGCACGACCTCTTCCGGGAAGTGATTCGCCCCCGGCGTGAACTACATCCCGACTTACTTTGTGCTTGACTTCACAAACAGCATGCGCTAAAATATGCAGGAATCTGAATATAACGAACTTTGCATATACCGAATCGTTCCCGGCCTATGAATGACATTGACTACGAAATCCTGAGCGCCCGGCTCAAGCTGCTGGCCCACCCCGAGCGGCTGCGGATTCTTGACGCCCTGCGGCGTGATGCTGAATGCGTCTGTCACCTTGAGGCCTTACTGGGCAAGCCGCAGCCCTATGTATCGCAACAGCTCCGCATCTTGCGCGACGCCGGCGTCATCACCGACGAAAAACAGGGTCAGAACGTCTTCTATCGCTTGACCGATGCGCAACTGCACGCATGGCTGGCGGTGATTCTGGGCGACGCCCACGGTGACATACCCGAACTGACCCGCCACAAACAGGTCATTGCCTGTATCTGCCCCAAATGCGCCCCTGCCTCGGCTGAAACAACCGAAGTGGAGACCGCTGTGACTGTAGCAGCATAGTTTTTTTGACGTGTTATATGCTGAATTTTGCATGTAATGCGCCCCGACTCTCTTGAAGGACACGAACAATGGCTGATGGATTCGTCGTAGCGCCACCCGAAAATCAGACCCGAAAAGAACAAGAGATGCCGACTCCCGGCCTGGGCGGAGAGGATCTCAAAGCGTGGAGTATTGTCATCGTTGCCGCGCTTCTTTGGTGGATCGCGTGGCGCGCGCTGGCCCCGCTGGCGGACTGGCTCACATACGATCTGGTCGGCCTCGAAGCCGGCTCCCGACTGGGCGAGTCTGTCGCGTTCTTTCTCTATGACGTGCCGAAAATTCTGCTGCTGTTGAGCGGCATGATCTTTCTCGTCACGACCGTGCGCACCTTTTTCAGCGTGGAGCGGACTCGTGCGCTGCTGGGCGGTCGTCGCCAGGGCGTAGGCAATGTTCTGGCCGCGTCGCTCGGCGTTGTGACGCCTTTTTGCTCCTGTTCGGCGGTCCCCCTGTTCATCGGCTTTGTCGAAAGCGGCATTCCCTTGGGCGTGACCTTTAGCTTCCTCATCGCCACGCCCATGGTCAACGAGATCGCGCTGGCTATGCTCTTCGGCCTCTTCGGCTGGCAGATCGCGGGTCTTTACTTGATCTTCGGTCTGACCATCGCCGTGGTCGCCGGGATGATTCTGGGCCGGCTGCCAAACGTGGAACGGGGGGTGGAAGACTTCGTCTGGCAGATTTCCATGGGCGCCGGCGCCACAGTGGAGCATCGTCCGACCTGGTCGGAACGCTTTGCCACCGCGGCCCGTAGCGCCAAAGAGATCGTGGGCAAGGTTTGGCCCTTCGTCGTGATCGGCATCGCCATCGGCGCACTCATTCACGGCTATGTTCCCGAAGATGCGCTGGCGGGCATCATGGGCAAAGATGCCTGGTGGAGCGTGCCCGCCGGCGTCGCCTTGGGTGTGCCCCTCTATGCGAATGCCGCCGGCGTCATGCCCGTCGTCCATGCCCTCATGGAGAAAGGCGCGGCTCTGGGTACCGTGCTCGCTTTCATGATGAGCGTGGTCGCGCTCAGCCTACCGGAGCTGATTATCCTGCGCCGGGTGCTGAAGCCGCGCCTCATTGCCGCCTTTGTCGGGATTGTCGCGGTCGGGATCGTACTTACCGGCTATCTCTTCAATCTAATCGTCTAAATCACGAATTCACGGAACTCGTTACGGAGGAGACATGCAGATGATCATCAAAGTCCTGGGCACCGGGTGTGCCAACTGCAAGCGCACCAAAGCCGTCATCGCCGAAGTCATTGCCGAGCTGGGCATCCGCGCCCAGCTTGTGGAAGTGACGGAGATCCCGGAGATCATGGCCTATGGCGTCATGAGCACCCCGGGCATCGTCATCAACGAGAAGGTTGTGGGCAGCGGCGGCGTCCCGACCAAACAGCAGGTGACCCAACTGATCCAACAGGCCGCGTAGGCTGCGGGAACTGTTAATGATCGTCAGGAATATCAGCAGGCATGATCGGCTGCTGCGTAGGCAGGAGGCTTCCGATCAACACTGACAAGTAAGCAACGGTCCATCCCCAATATGAGCAGGTGAAGGAGTCTGAATCCCATGGCAAACACGCTGCGTGCCGATGTAGAGCAACCTGTCGACCCCCCGCGCAGGCTGTCCCTGCTAGACCGCTACTTGACGCTTTGGATCTTCCTGGCTATGGCAATTGGCGTTGCGCTAGGGTACTTTTTGCCTGGCGTTGAGACATTTATCAACCGTTTTCAGGTTGGCACGACCAACATTGCCATTGCCATTGGCCTGATCCTGATGATGTATCCGCCCTTTGCGAAGGTGAAATACGAAGAGCTGCCCGAAGTCTTCCGCAACGTCAAGATATTGGGCTTGTCGCTCGTGCAGAACTGGATCATTGGCCCGATCTTGATGTTCGTGCTCGCTGTCGTCTTTCTCCACAATTATCCCGAGTATATGATCGGTCTGATCCTCATCGGGCTGGCACGCTGCATTGCCATGGTCATCGTATGGAACGAATTGGCCAAAGGTGACACCGAATATGCCGCCGGCCTGGTTGCGTTCAACAGCGTTTTTCAGGTGCTCTTCTACAGTCTCTATGCGTATGTCTTCATCACAGTGCTGCCCCAGGCATTGGGCTTGCAGAGTGCGGTGGTGGATATTGGCATCGGCGAGATTGCCCAGAGTGTTTTCGTCTACCTGGGCATTCCGATGATTGCCGGCTTCGCCACTCGCTTCTTTCTGCTGCGCGCCAAGGGTCGGGATTGGTATGAACAGCGTTTTCTGCCGCGCATTGGACCCATCACCCTCATTGCGCTACTCTTTACCATCATAGTCATGTTTAGCCTACAAGGCGAGCTCATCGTCACCATTCCGCTGGACGTGGTGCGCATCGCCATCCCCCTCATTCTCTATTTCGTGATCATGTTCCTGGTTAGCTTCTGGATGGGGCATAAAGCGGGCGCCGACTACTCAAAAACCACCACAGTGGCCTTTACCGCGGCCAGCAACAACTTTGAGCTGGCCATTGCGGTCGCCGTGGCCGTCTTTGGCATCAGTTCGGGAGTGGCCTTTGCCGCGGTAATCGGCCCGCTCATCGAAGTGCCGGTCATGATTGCACTAGTCAATGTGGCGTTACGTTTCCAGAAACGGTACTTTGCCGGTGAAATCCAACCCGC
>CAYZLP010000190.1:0-8082 GCA_964478635.1 uncultured Caldilineaceae bacterium | reverse complement strand
ACGGATCAGCGTCATGAACCTGGCCCCGGATCCGGAGTTGCGGATCATTTAGGGAACAGAGTGTTCTGTTAATCTGAAGCTTGCTCGTGTCATTCTGAACGGGTCGGCCCGAAATCTTCGGATACGGCGACTGTCCAGTGAAGAATCTCAACGCAGTTGGAGAACAGATTCTTCACTGGACAGTCGCCGAGTTCTAAGTCTCGCTGTAGACCCGTTCAGAATGACAATAATCAACCTAACAGACTACTGAGTAAAGAGTTCAATGATGGTTTGAGCATGGGAGGTTGAGAGATTTTTGCCACGCCAGGCGAATCCTCCGATCTCCCATGCTCTTATACTCCCCTTTCACCACCACCCATTTGTGACAAACATCACAAACGCCCGTGACATTTGTCCCTCACTTATGGGTCACCTGCCCTTAGATCGATCGTACGGTTGCATGTATCCTTGCTGGAGAACGTATTCGTGCAGAGGATCTGCCTCTGTAACGACCCCGCAACGGGTCCAAAACTATGTTGGGATACAAACGCTGTGACAGGACCGTTGATTCCCGAACCGTACAAAGGAAGATCGACCTATGCTTACTTGGATTGAGAAAATCCTCTTCATTATCGCCGCCGGCGTCTCGGTTTATTATAGCTACAAGGGCTTCACAAAGGTCTTTCAAGTCATTCGCCGGGGGCAGGGTGAGCCCTACAGAACCAAGGACGTTATCGGCCAGACGGTCAAGACGGCCTTCGAGTGGCTCACCATGAAGCCGATCTGGCAGACGCGCACCGTTTCCAGCGTCTTCCACGCCATGATCGCCTGGGGCTTTGTCTTCTATTTCCTCGTCAACTTCGGCGATGTGCTCCAGGGGCTCTTTCCCATCACCTTCATGGGCACGGGAACCATTGGCAATCTCTACCGCTTCCTGGCAGATATCTTCACCATGTCGGTCCTCATCGGCATGGTCTACTTCCTACTGCGGCGCTTCGTCTTCAACAGTCCGGCACTGAAATACCATGACAACGTCATGCTCATGGACAAGGTAAAGAAAGGCGGCATCGAGCGGGATTCGCTGATCGTGGGCGTCTTCATCCTCTGTCACGTGGGCTTCCGCATGGTGGGTGAGAGCTTCCTCATCGCCCAGCACGGTGCCGACCCGTGGCAGCCTTTCGGCAGCGCCCTGGCCTCGCTCTGGACGGACGTCAGTCCGCAGGGGCTGGAGGTGGGCGCGCACCTGGGTTGGTGGATCGCGCTGGGCCTCATTCTGGCCTTCATTCCCTACTTCCCGTACACCAAGCACTTCCACCTCGTCATGTCGGCCTTCAACTTCTTCACGAAGCCCGAACGCACGTCGCTGGGCACGCTGGACCCCATCGACTTCGAAGACGAGAGCATCGAGCAGTTCGGCGTGGCCAAGCTGGAAGATCTGCCCTGGACCCATCTGGTCGACGCCTATTCCTGCATCATGTGCAATCGCTGCCAGGATGTCTGCCCGGCCTATACGACCGGCAAGGAACTCTCGCCGTCCGCCCTGGAAGTGAACAAGCGCTACTACATCAATGAAAATTTGAATGCGCTGGCCGCCGGTGCGGAATCAGAGCTGAACCTGCTCGACTTCGCCATCAGCGAGAGCGCGGTCTGGGCCTGTACCGCCTGCGGCGCATGTGTGGAAATCTGCCCGGTCGGCAATGAGCCCATGTTTGACATCCTCTACATGCGTCGCAACCAGGTGCTCATGGAAGACGCTTACCCCAGTGAGCTCAAGACGGCCTTCCGCGGCATGGAGCGCAACGGCAACCCCTGGAACCAGAGCCGCCGCGACCGCATGGCCTGGACCGAAGGACTGGATATTCCAACGGTCGAAGAGAATCCGGACTACGAACTCCTTTGGTGGGTTGGCTGTGCGCCGGCTTATGATCCCCGGGCCCAGGATACTGCCCGGGCCTTCGCCAAGGTGCTCAAAGCCACCGGCGTCAACTATGCCATCCTGGGCGAAATCGAACAGTGCACGGGCGACTCGGCCCGACGCTCCGGCAACGAGGCCCTCTTCTACGAGATGGCTCTGGGCAATATCGAAATCCTCAATGAATTCGAGGCCGACAAGCGGCGCATCGTCACCACCTGTCCCCATTGCCTCCAGACGCTGGGCAAGGAATATTATCAGTACGGCGGTAGCTATGAGGTCATCCACCATACGCAGCTGCTCTCAGAACTGACGGCGGCCAAAAAGCTCAGCGTGAACCGCAACGGCAGCGTAGACACCATCACCTTCCACGATCCCTGCTACCTGGGCCGCCAGAACGACATCCTCGACGCGCCCCGCGACGTGTTGGACGACATGGGTCTTGCCCGGGTCGAGATGCCCCGTCACGGCAAGCAATCTTTCTGCTGCGGCGCGGGCGGCGCCCAGATGTGGAAGGAAGAAGAGCACGGATCGGAAGCCGTCAACGAAGCGCGCTACGAGGAAGCGGCGGCCACCGGCGCCAGCACCATCGCCGTCGGCTGCCCCTTCTGCCTCACCATGATGACCGACGCGGCCAAAGTCGCCGATGACGGCGTCCAGGTCAAAGACGTGGTCGAAATTCTGGCCGAGCGCCTGCCCGAACCTGCCCAGGAGGCCGTGGCGGCGGATTAACGCTGTCTATGATTGCGAGATTTGGGGATTGGGAGATTGCCGTTTTGATGAATGATGGGCGCCTGGATGGTAAATCCAAAGCCACCGGCTTATCTCCCAATCCCATAATCTCCTGATCTCCCAATCTCTTTCATCTCCCCAGGTTTTCCCCTCCCCCGATCCTATGGAATAATGGCACTATGTCCGATGCCATTGAGCCGACCGTGCACCATGCCGAGAATCCCCTAAGCGAGCGGGAGCTGGAGGTGGCCCAGCAGTTGGTCACCGGCGCCAGCAACGCCGAGATTGCGCGCGAGCTGATCATCAGCCCCCATACGGTCAAGGTACATCTCCGCAACATCTTTGAAAAGCTGGAGGTAAATAGCCGCACTGAGGCCACCATGGTCTTGCTGCAGCGGGGGTGGGTCAGCGTACCCGGCGTCGTGCCGGTGAGCGAGGAGGAGGCGCTGCCCGATCCGGCGCCGTTGCCCGACGTGGCCGTGCGGCCCTTCAAATGGCAGCGCTTCTACATGTTGGGCGCGTTGCTTGCCGTCCTGCTGGCCCTGGGCGCCCCGGCCCTGCTCAGTCGCAGCCCGGCACCGGCCAACCTGCTATCGGACGGCGGGGTCAGCGTCATCGGTCCGCCCGTCATCACCGTTCCCCCTCGCTGGGAGGCGCGCACGCCATTAACCGAAGCGCGCAGCCGCCTGGCGGCCGTGGTCAACGAGAATTTCCTCTACGTGATTGGCGGCGAAGGCAAGAACGGGGAGACCCTGGACCGAACCACGGTCTACGATCTGCGCTTCAATGAATGGACCGATGTGGCGGCCCTGCCCAAACCGGCAGCCAATGTCGCGGCTGCGGCCCTGGATGGGCGCGTCTATGTGGCCGGCGGCAGCCTCTCGGACACGGAGGGCGGGACGCAGATCTACGACGATTTCTGGGTTTACGACCCGGATGAGGATCAGTGGGCCAGCCTGGGCAAAGTGCCGGTGGCCGTGGCCGGCGCCGCGCTCGTGGCCGACGACGAAGCCCTCTATTTACTCGGCGGTTGGGACGGGCAGCAGATGCGCAACGACGTCTGGCGCTACACGCCCGGTAATGAGGTTAGTGCCCAGGGCGCCTGGGAACTGATCACGCGCCTGGACGTGCCCCGGGCCTTTTTCGGCGCCGCCATGCTGGAACAGGATATCTACATCGTGGGCGGCTATGACGGCCAGCGCGACCTGGAGGCTGCGTCTGTCTACTCCCTGGCGACCAATACCTGGCGCGACCTGCCCTCCATGGCGACGGCGCGCAGCGGTCATGCGCTGGTATACGACGGGCTGGCGATCTTTGCCCTGGGCGGTGGCTGGCATACCCCCGTCTCAACCCACGAACGTTATGACCCGGCCACAGGCGTCTGGAGCAATTTCCCTTCGCCCATTGCAGATGAGTGGCGCCACCTTGCTGCGGTTGCCCAGGGTGAACGCATCCATCTTTTGGGCGGTTGGAGCGGCGATTATCTCGATACGCATCTTCAATACCAGAGTTCGTTCCGCACCCTGTTGCCGGTCATCACCAACGAATAGCGCAAGCAGAAATAAAAAAAAGCGGCCGGCACTGGAATGTTACCAGTACCGACCGTTCTGTGAGAAGCAAGCCTACGTCCTCAGGAAGCGCTTTTCCTTCAGGCGGGCCGACTTGCCCGAGCGCTCGCGCAGGTAATAGAGCTGCGCGCGACGGACCTTGGCGTTGCGCAGCACTTCGACCTTCTCTACCGTCTTGCTGTAGAGAGGGAAGGTGCGCTCCACGCCGACGCCATGGGCAGCCGTGCGGCGGACCGTATAGGTTGCGCCGGCGCCCTTGCCCCCGCGCATGGCAATCACCACGCCCTGGAAGACCTGGATGCGCTCGTTGCGACCTTCCGTAATGCGCTGGTGAACGCGCACAGTGTCGCCGGGCCTGAGCTGCGGAACATTTGCATTTGCTTCCGGGAGCAGCGAATTCATCAGAGCATTCGTCATGGGACACCGATCCTTCATCTAGAGTAACCGTGCCGCAGTGCGATTTGCGGCAAACTGTATTTCGGCCCGCGGCCATACGCCATGATGGCGAAATCATTTCATTACAACCGTGCCAGTATAGCACAGGGCACGGATTGCGCCAAAAATCGGGGCTCGATTTTGACAAACAACGCCATCGCAAGCCGCAGCAGCGTTGGCGGCCAATTTGGGACGCAAAGAGCCGGGCGCGTATAATGACTGCCTGCTGGACTACGCGCCGGTTACGCTTCGGGCGGCCAACCGTTTTCAAGCAAAAAGGCCTGGTCTTCCAGGGTCAAGGACAAGCGGGCCAGAAGCCCGGGCCGACGCGCCAGCGTGCGCAGCAGCGCCTGCTCCCGTCGCCAGCGCTCCACATTGGCGTGGTGCCCGCTGAGCAGCACGTCGGGGACGGTCTCTCCGCGAAAATCGTGGGGGCGCGTATACTGGGGGCCTTCGAGCAGGCCGCCGAGGCCGGGCGAATGGCTGTCAAGATGCGCGCTGTGCTCGAAGCCCAATGCGCCCGGAATCAGGCGGGTCACGGCATCGACGATCACCATGGCCGCCAGTTCGCCGCCGCTCAGGACGTAGTCGCCCAGGCTGATCTCGTCGGTGACAAGCTGGGTCCGCACCCGCTCGTCCACGCCCTCATAGCGCCCGCAGATCAGGGCAATCCGGGGGAAAGCGCTCAATTCCGCAACCACGGACTGGGTCAAGGGGCGGCCCTGGGGCGTCATGAGGATGATCGGCGTATCGTCCGGCAGTTCAGGTCCCGCGGCGGCATCCCAGGCGGGCAGATTGACGTAGGCGTCCTCGGGATCCAATGCCCAACCGGGCGGACGGGTGAGGACGGTTTCGACGGCCCGCACGATGGGCTGGGGCTTCATGACCATGCCGCCGCCGCCGCCGTAGGGCGTGTCGTCACAAATGTGATGGCGATCGGTGGTATAGTCCCGGATATTGTGGCAGGCAATGCCGAGCAGGCCCCGTTCCCGGGCGCGCTTGATGATGCTTTCCGAAAATGGACCGTTGAACATTTCCGGAAAGAGCGTAAAGATGTCAAAATGAATGGACGCAGCGGGCCCACTTTCTGTGGAAGCGGCTTCCTGCTGCATTGCTCTGGATTCCATAGGTGAGTTCAATCGTTTATGGCTGATTGGTCTACCGTTCAAACGCAATTACGGCAGCGCACCAGACAAGCGATGGAGCAGGTCAAAGCCGGCAGCAGCCGGCTGTCCCATCGCTTTGACGCCCTGGTGGCCGCAAGCCTGCTCCGCATTGTGATCTTGCTGGAAGCCTCCCCCCTGCGGGAGCAGCCCCAGGTTCTCCGCATGCTGGAGGCGCTGCGCGCCTCTACGCCGAGCGCTCCCCGCGACCCGAATAGAGTCGACACGCCGACGCTCCCCATTGTAGCACAGGAAGCGACCGTCTCCCCCGATGCCGTGCGCTGGTTTTCCAGCGGCGCCCGTGTGGGCATGATCGGCATCGCCATCTTTTTGGTCTTTTCCCTCTGGCCCAAGTCGCCCGCATCGTTGACAACCCGGGCGGCCGCTCAATTCACGCCGACCCCCACGCCGACGCGTACCCTGGCGATTATCAACCCGGCCAACCGGGCCGCGGTCGAGGTCGATAGCCGGCCGGCCCAACCGTCGATCGTAACCTTGGGCAGCGCTGCAGCCCAGGCGGATGGGGCGGAAGCCCCGCTGGCCGTCATCGAGGGGTTGGAAGACAATCCGCTCTTTGCCGATGCCGGCCAAGAGAACGCAGCAGCCATCGCGGTCATTACGGACACCCTGGCAGGCGGCGCCTCACGGGTGCTGGCCGTAGCTGCGGCGCAAGCGCCGGCCGCAGCCGCCGGAGGCGGCGAGGTGATGCTCATCGATCCGGCATTGGCGGCGGGTCGAGAAGCGACGCCGGTCGCGCCCTTCGTAAACATCGTCTCGACGATCAACTTCGACTTTACGCCCACGCCGGAACCGCAGCCGACGGTACTGGCATCGCCCACGCCCACGCCGGCGCCCGTCGTGCTGACGCCGGGGCGGCTATGGTCGAACTTCCAGCCCGAAAGCGGCAACGACCACTTCTGGATCGGGCGGCCCTTTCCCGACTTCGTCGGCGGGCAGCTGGCCAGCCCCAGCTACCAGTTCGGCTCCACGGCCGGCGGTCGGTACCGCATCCACCACGGAATCGACATCTCCAATCCCCAGGGCACGCCCGTGCGCGCGGCGTCGGTCGGCGAGGTGATTCATGCCGGTCCGGACGATCCCGAACTGCTCGGTCCGTACAACGGCTTCTATGGCAATGCCGTGGTCATTCGGCTGGATCAGAAACTGCCCGTGGCCGGCGGCGAAATGAATGTCTTCCTGCTCTACGGCCACCTGAGCGAAGTCCTGGTCCAGCAGGGTCAACGCGTCCAGCCGGATGACATCGTGGGACGCGTCGGCATGACCGGTATTGCCATCGGCCCCCATCTCCATGTGGAAGTCCGCCTGGGAATCAATGACTACGAGCACAGTGTCAATCCCTATCTATGGCTGACGCCGCTGGAGAAGAGCGGCGCGGTGGCCGTGCGTCTCCTGACGGCCGACGGCCGCACCTGGCCCGGTGCGCGCCTGACCTTGGCCCGCTTTGAGGGCGGCAAAGCCGTCTGGGCCCGGGTCATCGAGACCTATCGCGATGACGAAACCATCGGTCCCGATCCGACCTGGGGCGAAAATGGCGCCATGGGGAGCGTGCCGCCGGGCGCCTACGTCCTGGTCGCCAGCGTCAACGGTCAGCAAATCCGCACGGAGCTAACCGTGGATGAGGGTCGTACGACGTTCGTAGAATTGAGAACAGAGTAAGAGGAAAGCGTAGGAGATCAGCAGATTGCCTCTCATCATCTCGTAATCTCCCTTGCTCTCCATCACCCAATCCCATGACCACACCTGTCACCATCTACACCGACGGCGGCTGTATCGGCAACCCGGGTCCGGGCGGCTGGGCTGCGATTCTGCTCTACGGCGAACATCGCAAGGAATTGAGCGGCGGCTATCGAGAGACAACGAACAATCGCATGGAGTTGCGCGCGGCCATCGAGGGGCTTGAGGCGCTCACGCGGCCGTGCCGGGTGGAACTCTACACGGACAGCAGCTATCTGCGCGACGGCATCACCCAATGGGTTCACGGCTGGCAGCGCAACGGCTGGCGCACGGCAGCCAAAAAGCCGGTGAAGAACCAAGATCTCTGGCAGCGGCTGCTCGGCGCAGTCGAGCGCCATGCGCCGGCCGGCGGCGTCGACTGGCGCTGGACCAAGGGCCACGCCGGCAATGAATTCAATGAACTGGCCGACGATCTGGCCAATGCGGCGGCGCGCAGCGTGACCGATGCGGACCCGGTCGACAATCCGGGATAGGTGCGGTTTCTTGAAGGTTAACGAAATAATCTGGCAATACCGTAGGTGCGGTTTCCAACCGCACG
>CAYZLP010000189.1:0-8089 GCA_964478635.1 uncultured Caldilineaceae bacterium | reverse complement strand
GGGATTGAGTGAGGGAGCGGATGATCGGGCCATTTGAGGAACAGGGCATCGCTGTAGAGACAGATACGGCGGGGACATTGTTGGCCCTTGGTGTGGAGCGACGCATCCTGCGGGCTTGCCTGCTGGAGCCCATAGCGGGCCACCATCGCTTGATCGGCTGGATCAGCGTGCAGCGTGACCCAGGCAGTGAGTTGACCCATCAACTGGCCATTGTCTGCCGGCGCCTGGGCGCGCGGTTAGGCCGGCCATTGTGGGACGAAACCGCGGATGCGCCCTTCATCGCCAGCAAGGATCCGCTGCGCTACCCGCCAGTCGATCAGGTTCTGGCGGCTTCGACTCCCCGGGATCTCCTCCGGGTCTGGATCGCGGGTCTCAGTCCCCAGGACAGTATTGCCGCCGCCCGGACAGCCGTCAATGCCGCACCAGCCCGCGTCGTCGGCGTAACCGCGCTGGACGCAACCGTTGACGTAGCCGAACTGGCCCGCCGCTTCTCGGCCGATCGACCCGATGTCCTGGTTCTTACTGGGGGCTATGATAACCCCGATCCCAACACGGAACGGCCCATCTATCAGCTGACGGGCATCATGTGCGAATTGCTCCGGCGCCTGCCGCCGGGCGAACGACCTGCGATCGTCTATGCCGGCGATCGATGGATGGCCCCTTATTGCGTCGACCGGCTACAGGCCGTCAGCGACACGCTGTTGGTGGAAGTTGTCGCAAACCTGCGACCTGGTCCGACCCTGCTACATACCGCGCCGCTAGCCAGCATGCTCACCGAGCGCCAGTGGGATCTCGCCCAACGCATGCCCGGCTTCATTCGCCTTGGGCGCTGGGTCACGAAACCAGCCCGCATCATGAGCATGGAGGCGAACTTCACCCAGGCCACGCGCGCCTGGATGGACGTGGAGGGGCTTTCTTCGATTCACGGGCTCTATTTCGCTTCCAACTGGCGACTGCACGTCCTGGCTGAGGCAGGTAGCGAGACGGTGCGCATGCGCTACGTGGAGGAGCGCACGCTCGATCCGCAACTGGCCGGCTGGCCGCCGGTGACGCTGGTGAGCGGGCTGCCGCCGGGCGATGGCCTGCGGCTGGCGCCCCGCTGGTGGGATCGAAGCGGCATGCTGCCGGTAGTGGCCTCGGTGGGTCAACTGGCGCCTGCAGCCATGATTCATACCATGCGTCATGACCTGCTTGCCGAACAGGTCAACGACATTTAGCCGTCATCCCGCGGCTGTTTTGCCCGTTCGAAACTTTGCATCGGGCCCTTTTTGGGGTTCAATTGCCTCATGCAACTGTTCCGCCTTACCCGCGCCCGCATCGATCCCTATCTGATCCTCCTGCTCGTGTTGAGCAGCTTCGTGCTGATCCCGCTCCTCGCGCCGGGCTACTTCTATGAGGCCCACGATGGCCGCCACAGCGTCTTCTACATTGCCATGTTCGACGCATCCCTGGCGGACGGCGCACTCTGGCCCCGGTGGGCCATGCACCACATCCAGGGCTACGGCTATCCGACCTTTGTCATTCAGGCTCCGTTGGGCTTCTACATCGGCGCGTTCTTCTCCTGGTTCGGCATGGGTTACACGGCGGCGGCCAAGTTGCTCTGGGCCCTGGCCTTCTATGCCAGCGCCTGGGGGCTCTATGCCCTGGTGCGCTACCTGGTTGCGGCCGTACCCCATCCCCCCGTCTGGCCGGAACGGGAACAAATTGACCCCGTGCGTGCGGCCGCGCTCGTCGCCGGTTTGATCTACGTCTATGCGCCCTACCATCTGGTCGACATCTACGTGCGCGGCGCGCTCAACGACACGCTGCTCCTGGCCTGGTTTCCCTGGGTTCTGCTGGCCTTTGACCGGCTGATCGCCCGGGGCGGTGAGCCGGGCTGGACGCGCCGCCTGGGAACGGCCATGCTTGTGTTGGCCGGGACGTTGTTGACCCATTCCTTTGCGCTGATTTCCTTTGCGCCATTTCTGGTCATTTTCGTGTTCTTTCGCCTGGGCCTGGCCTGGGCGGAACGCCAAGAAAGCGGCTCTAAATGGCCTGGCCTGGCGGGACGCACCGTGCTAGCCGGCATCGGCGGTATCGGCGCGCTCCTGCTGACCGGCGCTTTCTTCTTCCCGCTAATTGTAGAAGGGCAGCATCTACAGCAGCAGGTCTATGTAACCGACACCTACGATTTTCGCAACCATTTCGTCTATTTCGGCCAATTCTTCAGTCCGTTCTGGGGATTCGGCTTTTCGGACGATCCGGCGGGCGTCAACGACGGCATGAGCTTTCAGATCGGCCTCATGCCGCTGCTCATGCTGATTGTCGGGCTTCTGATGCTCTTTGCAGCCCGGGCCGGCCAGCTTCTGCGCCGCGGCCACATGCTCTTTTTCGCCCTGGCGACGCTGGCGCTCCTCTTTCTCATGATGCCCCTGGCCGCGCCCCTCTGGGAGGCCGTCGGTCCCTTGTCCGTCATCCAATTTCCGTGGCGTCTCCTGGCGCTGACCATCTTGGCCGGAGCGACGTTCGCCGGATTGGTGACGGCCAATCTGCTTATGGCGCTGCCCTACCGGACCGAGGCGTCGGGTGGAGCCCTGGTGCTGGGCCTGTTGGTGATTCTGGCGAGCTACGGCTACATAGGCGCGGCGCTCCAGCCGGTGGAAGACTGGCGGGAGGATGGCCGGGCCGTCTTCCGCTTCGAGCAGGAGCACCCGGACATGATCGCCTACACCGAATGGGTGGAGGAACCCTTCCAGCAGTCGCCCATGACCGCGGATTATGCGGCTGACGGATATTACGACATCCGCGGCCAAACGGACGCGCTGACGCGCCTGGCGATTATCGACGGCACAGGAGAAGTCGTGGAGCAGGAAAGCGGGGGTTCCGGCGGCGGCGGCATCGTGCGCATGGAGACGCCGGGAGTGGTGCGGATTCATCTCTTCTACTTCCCCGGCTGGCAGGTGACCGTCGACGGCGCACCGGTCGTCCACCGCGTCTCTTCTCCGGACGGAGTGCTGGAGATCGACGTGCCCGCCGGCGAACATCGGATCGACGCCCAGATGGGCGCCACACCGGTCCGCACGACGGGCACGGTCGTCTCGTGGATCATGCTGGCCGTTGCGGTTGCGCTTCTGCTCTGGCCCGTAGATTACAGGGCGCGTGAGTCCACGGCGACGGCTTGACGAGCGATGGTCGACGCATGTGGTCAGATTCCATCGCTGCGTTGTCAGGAATCACTCAATCCCCTATAATCGTACTATAGGAGTTACCGGAGCCTCACGCCACCCCAACCAATCATCAAAGTCGGTTCCCGCATCATGAGGAGAAATCATGGAGACCCAGACGATTTTGGAAAAACAGCACAAATATCTCTGGCCCAATCACATTCTCTACTATACCGAGCCCCTGCCCCTGGATCATGGTGAAGGGCTCTACGTCTGGGATACGGACGGCAACCGCTATTTGGATTTCTTCGGCGGCATCCTGACGACAAGCGTGGGTCACAATCATCCCAAAGTGGTCGAAGCCGCGCGGGAGCAGACGGGCAAGCTCATTCATTCGTCAACCCTCTACCCCAATGAGAACCACGTCAAGCTGGCCGAGAAGATTGCCGAAATCGCGCCGGGCGATCTGGAAACTTCCTACTTCCACAATTCGGGCAGCGAGGCCAATGAGGCGGCCGTGCTCCTGGCCCAGATCTACACCGGCAACCGTGAAATTGTGGCCCTACGCCACGGCTACAGCGGCAAGACCCAACTCGCCATGAGCCTGACCGCGCAATCCACCTGGCGCATGGGGCCGACCTTTAGCCCCGACATCAAGCATGCCCACAACGCCTATTGCTTTCGCTGCCCGCTGAAGCTCGAATACCCCAGTTGCGACGTGGCCTGCGCCCAGGATGTGGAAGACGTCATCCGCACCCAGACCAACGGCCGCATTGCTGCGGTGCTCATGGAGCCGATTCAGGGCGTGGGTGGCTTCGTAACGCCGCCGCCGGAATATTTCAAGATTGTGGCCGAGATCGCGCGGGAATATGGCGGCCTGGTCATCATCGATGAAGTGCAGACGGGCTTCGGCCGCACGGGCGATCACTGGTTCGGCATCCAGCACTGGGATGTCCAGCCCGACATCATGACCATGGCCAAAGGCATCGCCAACGGCTTTCCCCTCTCCAACTGCATCACGCGCAGCGAGATCGCGGAAGCCATGAAGGGCGCGGGCTTGACCATCAGCACCTTTGGCGGCAATCCCGTCTCTACGGCTGCTTCCCTGGCCACGATCGAAGTAATTGAGGAAGAGGCGCCGCCCGACCGCACCCGCAAACTCGGCAATCGGCTGCGCGCCGGGCTCGACAAGATGGCCGAAACATATCCCCTGATCGGAGAGGTGCGGGGCAAAGGACTCATGCAGGGGGTGGAGATGGTGAGCGACCCGGCCAGCAAGGAGCCTGCGCCCCAAGCCGTGAATCAACTCTTTGAAGAGGCGCGCCGGCGGGGCTTGCTCATCGGCAAGGGCGGCCTCTACGGCAACGCATTGCGCATCGCCCCCGCTCTCACCGTCACCGAAGCACAGGTCGATGAAGCGTTGCTCATTTTAGACGCATCCTTCGCCGCGGTGCATGACGCGCTTGGCGTGGGGTGAGGGCCCATTCTTCAAACTTCCATCTTGCGCCCTTCGCTTCCCGCCCGCCACGCTGCATACGCGTCCCGAATCACCGCCCGCGTATCGTCCGCCAGGGGAAAGCGATCCAGGTCGTCCATGCTGAGCCAGGCGACATCGGCCGCGTCATCCTGGGCGATGGGCGTGCCGCTGATATGGCGTGCCCAGTAGTCGAGGACGACATAGTGATACTCAATGCGCCCGTCCTCGTCATGCACCAAAGGCTCGAAGGCCGCGACCAGACCGCCGACCTCGATCTCGATGGCGCACTCCTCCATTACCTCGCGGCGCACACCGTCGACGAGTTTTTCACCCAGATCCAGCAGCCCGCCCGGCAGTCCCCAGGTACCGGCCCGGGGCGGGCGCCCGCGTTGGACCAGCAAGGCATCCCCATTGTGATTGAAGACGACGGCCGCGACGCCGACCAGGGGTGCAGGCGGATAGCGGCGCGGCAATTTAACCGGTTCGGTCGGCAATGAGGACGAACGCTCCTGGTCTGACATGGCAATTCCCTAATCCGTTATGGGCCGTAAAAATTGACTTCGCCGATATTGCAGTCCGGTTCCGAATGATAGTAGCCCATGGGCGAGATGCGGTTTCCGGCCTCATCCACAATCCAGACCCACCAATCCCCTACCGGCTCGCTGACAATGTGCGTATACGCGCCCGGCGGATTCGGTCCGCTGATGGCCGGCGGCGTGATCGGCGTACCGTCCGGTTGCCAGCTAAAGACGACCCGGTACCCATCGGCCGGCGCACCGTTGATATAGACCGTCCCCACAATGCGGGTGGCATTGGCATCGTCCGTGCAGCCGGCATATTCGGCCCGGCTAAAGAGCCAATCGGGGTCAGGGGTCGGGGCAGGTGTTGCCGTCGGCGTCTCAGTCGGCGTCTCAGTCGGCGTCTCTGTCGGCGTCTCTGTCGGCGTCTCTGTGGGTATTTCAGTGGGCGTCTCGGTGGGTGTAACCGTGACCGTAGCCGTCGGAGTAGGCGTGGGCGTGACGCTGTCGGCAACCGTCCACGCCCAGACGAGGCCATAGCTGGTATGGTGCGCATGAACCGGATCGTCGATTTCACCCATGCCCATGCCGTCTACCGCGTCGGCCGGCGCGCCGTCATAGGGACGGGCGGCATAGGCGGGCGCCAGGGAGAACATGGCGAAATCCGCGGCGTACTCCTCCCCCGGCTTGGCCTGGCTGGCGACCGTCGTGCTGCCCTCGGGCCAGGTGACGAGCAGCGGAACGCCGACCTGGCGCTCGCCATTCCCGTCGAGCGTGTCCATGAAGATGTGGTGCCGGCCCTGAGACTCTTCGGTGTTGTACCAACGCGCGCGGATCAGGCGCCAGTAGCCCTGTCCCGGCGTGACCGTTGCCAACACCAGCGTTGCGCCCCGCTGATCCAGGCGCGGATCCCAGTCCAGGTCTGGGGCGGGCGTTTCGGTCGGTTCGGGCGTGGGCGTGACCGGATCGATGCGGTCGTGACGTACCAGCGGCAAAAAGACGGTGTGGTCTTCTTCCTCATCGGACTGGGCGCTGAGATGGAGCGGCAGGAGCAGCAACACGCTCAGAAAGAGCGCGCTGCCTAGAAGCAAGATGAGCGGGTGAGGTCTCTGCATGGGGATTGTCTGTTCTAGGCCCAGTTGCGGACCAACTCGGGCAATTGTTGGAGATCGGTGATGACGGCGTCGGGCGTGACCTGACCGGCCAGTTCCTGATTGTGAAAGGCAATCTGGGTCGTGGTACCCAAATCGACCAGCACGGTCTGCGCGCCGATTTCAAGACCGCCCTGAATATCGTGGCGAAGGCTGTCCCCTACGACGACAGTCTCATAGCCCAATGCATCCCACCGCTCCAGCACCAGTTCGAAGATCTTCTCATCGGGTTTGCGATACTCAACACTGGCGCTGCAGAGACAGATGTCGAAGTACTCTCGCAGTCCTAGAAAGTCGATCGTGCGCTGAAAGACCCGGTCGCAGTTGTAATTGGCCAGGAGGGCCAGCCGATATCCTTCGGCCCGGAGCGTCGCCAGGATCTCCCGGGCGCCGGGTATGAGGGTCCACGCCGTCATTTCGGGGGCGTAGAAGATGTCAACCGCACGACGCAGAACGGCTGGATCCATTTTGCTGGCCGGATAGCCGATGAATTGGAGCAGGAAGCTCATGGCGTCGTCGGCCAGATGCTCCTCCCGCTCTTCTTCCGACTTCTCCTCGGCGAAAACCCGGGCATCCACGATGTCTTGATAGACTTCATCGGGCAGCTCCATGCCGGTAGCCCGCATATAGGCCGCGGCCTCCCGGGCGCCGGCGGCCATGAGTTCCTCCAGCGGACGGTTGAGGCGGGCCAATGTATTGTCGAAATCGAAAATCACCCCCTGGACCAAGCGCTGATCCGGCAGGGCGGTATCATCGGGCAGTTCCGGGAAGAAGTTTGCCTGGAGCTGCGTCAGTTGCGTGTCGTCAAGCTGCGCAGCCTCCATCTCTTCGACCTCTTCCGCCGGTTCCGGCGGCGGGGCCGGCTCCGGCGGTGGGCCAAAGAGGGCATACTGCTCTTCCGAGGTCAGGGAGCGCCCCTGCGCGCGCACCCGCCGCAGGAACGCCTCCTTTTCCTCGGGCGTGAGTGGTTCCATCCCCGGCGCGAGCTCAATGTTATCCAGATCGTCGTCTGACAAGTCGTCCATATCCTCAATCTTCATAGCGCGAAAGCAGTTGACGCAGGCTTTGATACTTCGGCTGGCTCAGCACAGGGAGGCTCGGCCGGCGCTAACTACGACAATAGCGTCAAATTCTCCCGGTTCGGTTTAACGCCAAAGCGACTTGCTTCATTGACGGCCAGATGGGCGCTGGCTTCGAAGAACCCGTACGTGCGGCGCAGAGGACCATAGCGGTGCTTGACCAGTTCCTGGGCATCGGCATCCATGAGCTGCCAGAGCATCTGCGCGGCCTCTTCGATGCGCTGGAGCATCGCCCCGGGAGACGACGGCGCGTCGATGTCGGCGTAGGTCGGCGGTTGGCCATAGCTGTAGGGAAAGGTGACCTGGTCGGCCGGCAAGCGCGGCAGCTGTCCCAAGGCCACCGCGGCCATGCCAAAGGCCAGCAGTTGACTGCGGATGCGCTGGGGCTCAGGGACCGCGCCGTCGTTATCCGGCGCAGCAAAGCCGTCGGCCAAGCCCAGTTCCGCGCTGAATTCGCGCCAGTTCGTCAACACCTGTTCGATCAGGAAACGCAGTTCAGTCCGGCCGGTGACCTGGCCGGTGCGCACGCTGAGCACGAATCCCTCTCGCGCCTCGGCGAGATAATCCCGGGCCTTTTGCAGCACGAAGTGCTTGACCTGGCGGTCACTCGTCTGGCGGCCGGTGCTGCTCTTGCTGGAACCATACTGCAGGTCCAGCGCCAGAAGTTGGGTCGTCGTTTCGGCCAACTCGCCGATGCTCACAAACTCATACAGACCTAGGC
>CAYZLP010000188.1:0-8128 GCA_964478635.1 uncultured Caldilineaceae bacterium | reverse complement strand
CCCGATGACCGTGGCCCAACGAGTCCGTCCCGTTTCGCCGTCGATGGCCTGGAGGACGGTAATGCGCGCCTTGTTGCGCGCTTCATACTCGCGCAAGATCTCAAGCTCGGCCACGCTCATGCCTGCAAGCCTGGCTTTGACCGTCGGCGCATTGAGCGCATCGTAATCGGCCATCGGCTCGCGCAGGGCCGTGGAGGAACCGCCGTTGCCGGGCAGAATCACGGTCAGCACCCGGTCCAGCTGCGCGTTGAGGGCCTGGCTGCCCGCGACTGCGGGATTGCTCTTGAGCCCTACGCTCATGCGTCGCAATTCCTGGCCCGCCCGCTGTTCCAAGTCGTGCACCCGATCGCCCACATAGGTGGACACTTCCCGCTCCAGGTCCGCGCCTTTGTCTTCTGCTTTGTCCAGGAGCTCAATTCCGGAACGTGTGGACGTCGCGGCCTGGTCCACAGCGAGCGCGCCGAGACCGATGCTCGTGCGCAAACTCTTCGCGCCCAAGCGGCGCGTACCGTCAAACCCTTGACGAAGCGACGTTTTCATGGACCGGTTATAGAATTCAACCTGCTTGATGCGGTCCCCCACATACTCCTGCACGGGTCGCAGATTGATGGTGATTTCGATTCCTGACATTTTGAGATTCCTTCCGTGTCCCAGAATATGGAACGACTGCGGTGATGGCGAAAGCTCAGTAGCGTCATCCATATATCGCCGAGTGAGGGATGAGTAATCCCTGATGCAAAGCGTACTAGACTCAATCATAACGCGCTGCGTCATGTTTGTCAAGGTACAGGGTCCGACTTCGTGCTTGGGATGAACCAGCGCACGTCAAGATGAGACAGCAGACCTCTGCAAGCTCGAGCTAATTGCCGCTAACGTGACCGATATCCCCTTCTACCTGAACCGAATAGGTCTGCAGCGGATCGGTTGCCGGTTGCTGAAGAACTGCGCCGGTTATCACGTTGAAACAGGAGCCATGCCATGGGCATGTGATCACAGGGCCGTCAAGAGTTCCCTCATTCAGGGGGGCATAGGCGTGTGTACACGCGTTATCGGTGGCGTAGAAGGTGCCGTCAACATTGTAGACCGCAACTTCCACGGCGCCGACCTTGACCGTGGTGATTTCTCCGGGCGCTAGCGACGAGGCGGGGAACTCATTGTCGGCCAGGGTTGCCGCAGCCTGCACCGGTGGGGGTGAGTCTACCTGCTCCGTAACCGGAACATCAAGATAGATGACGCCACCCTCCACCGTGATCGGATAGCGCTCCAGTTTGGCCGTGACGTCGGTCAGGCAGGCGCCCGTACGCAGATTGTATTGAAAGCCGTGCCACGGGCAGGAAAGTATATCGCCTTCCAGCGGTCCGGTTGCAACAGGACCACCCTGATGGACGCAACTGTTCTGTACGGCAAACCAACCGTCGGCATGGTGAAAGATGCCAATCGACAGCCCCTCAACCTGAACGATCTTTCGCATCTCCGGGGGAATATCGGCGACCGGACCGATGGTGATGCGTCGAAACGCCCGGCTTCCCTCCGGTGCGTGCGCTTGCGTCACGGCAGCCCGCGCCAGGCCATAGACCCACGCCTGGTCCACCGGGATCGGCGTACCGAAATCCTCCGGTTGACGTTCGTGCCCATAGGCTCGCGCCAACATCTCCAGAATGACCATCATCAGCTTGTCCCACGCTTCGATGGCCTGGAGTTCCGCCGCATCGCCTAGGGCGCGCGTGCCTTCACTGACCGCACGGCTAAGGGCATGCTGGATCATGCCGACCTGCCCGATCACGTAGCGTTCGGGGATATAGATATCGGGATCCGCCCCGCGCGAAGTATGAGCCCTGCCCACGTAGTCCAGGTAGTAGGCGAAATCGTCGTCGTACACACCGTCGGCTGCTCGGAGCCAGAAATTCGAAAGATGGCGCATGCGTAACTGCAGATAGGCTTGGTCAATGTCACCATCGTCGGTAAGAAAGAGTGAGCGGGTGACAGGAAAACGCAGCAGGTGCGCATAGAACTCACCCACGATTTCCGGCAGGCGGGCTTCGACAATCGCTTTCGTGGCGCGGATCTGCTCGGCATCCTCTGTAGAAAAACCGACATAATCGGCCATATAACGAAAAAAGCGGCCGGCTTGCGCGCGGCCGACGGCCGCGCCCTGTCCATTCGACTTGTTCGCTGGTGTTTTCACAACGGTGTCTCCTGCGCTGTGGCACTTGATCAGGCAATTGTCACGGACATGTTGTTCCATCGCCACAATAATGAACTTTTCTTAAGGTGTCAATGTGGCGAACCGCGGCAATCTCCGGTGGGCGATGATGCGGCAGCGTAATTGCCGATACGACAGCAACTCATGCCCCGTTGGTGCGCACGTGGGCATACACATAACGCCAAAAACCATGCTCTCGTGGCGCTTTCAGTTTAGCGTTGGTTTAGGCATGCGGACGTTCGGCGAACTGACTTTCAATCGACGAGACTGCATTCTCGACCCCCGCTTCCGCGTCAATGCGCCTCCCCAGGGCGGCCATGCGCTTTCTCAGCGGCGTGTCGTTGACCGCGACGTCGATGGCCGCGGCCAATCTTGCTGCGGTGAGTTCATTGCGCTGAATGGGGGTCGGCCCAACGCCAAGTGTATGGACGCGTTCAGCCCAGAACGGTTGGTCGGCAAAGAAGGGGACGACGATCGCGGGAATGCCCGCGCGTAGCCCGGCGGCAGTGGTCCCGCATCCGCCGTGATGCACGACCGCGGCCATGCGCGGGAAGAGCCAGTCGTGGGGCGCGCCGTCGATGACGAAGACGTCGTCGGGCAGGTCGGCCCGGCTCAGGCCGCCCCACCCGGTCATGAGCAGACCGCGTTGGTGGCTGCGGCGCAGGGCCTCCAGCGCGATCTCCGTGACTTGGGCGGGATTGCGCGTGGTCATGCTGCCAAAGCCGATGTAGACCGGCGGCGGTCCGGCGTCCAGAAAGTCGAGGAGTTCGGCCTCCGGTTGCCATCCCGCCTGCGCGGGCAGAAACCAGTAGCCGGTCACCCGGGCATGGTCCGGCCAGTCCGGCGCCGGGGGCACGACATGGCGGCTGAGTCCGTAGAGGCTCAGCCGCTGTTCGAGGAGCAGGCGCATGAACGGACTGACAAGGGGGTAAGCAGGCAGTCCCAGCCGATCCGTTCGCCAGCGGTTGACGATGGGCCGGGTGAACTGCCAGAAGACGGCTTCGCTGACGCCGTGGGTGAAGCGATTGTAGGTTTTCCCCCATGCGGGCCGCGGCGTCGCTAGGGAAAACGGGTAATAGCGGGAGGGGTGCACCGGCTGCAAATATGCGGGGCAGATGGGCGTTCCGTACTTTTCCTGAAGCGACGTTGCGACGAGACTTGCCAGCACCGGATAGAGGATGAGATCCGCATCCCGACTGGCAGCCGCATAGTCTTCCACAATCTGCCACATCATGGGCGCGGCCACGGCCAACATGCGGCGCACGAAGGTCGCGGGATTGCCGCCCGCATCCAGCCAATTCCTGCCTACTTCGTCCTGCATGGATTCGAGCGGGTTGCCCGCCATGGGGTAGGCGTCCAGACCGTACGCTTGAATCCAGGAGACGAAGTTGTCATGGGCAACCAAGCGCACGGCATGGCCGGCTTGCTGCAGTCCTGCGCCCAGGGCGATGTAGGGTTGGACATCACCCCGGGAGCCGACGGTCAGGATCGTGATGCGCATAGACTGCTCCTTCGAGAATTGCGGGATACTTGGGCAATGTAGGTAATTCAATTACAATCAACGGTATACGCTCCACGACAGCGTTTGTCTCGTTTACAAATCTAATACGAAAGGAGAACAAACCGTTTGGGCTCGTTACTTTTGCGCTGGCTCATCCTCGGGTTGGCGGTTGCCTTCACGTCCTGGCTCTTGCCCGGCTTTGAGATTTACAACGGCTTTCAGGGGGTCGTGCTGGTATCGGCGGTCTTGGGCATCGTCAACGCCATCATTCGACCCATCGTCATGTTCCTGACCTGCCCGCTGGTTATTTTGACCCTGGGACTTTTTGCCCTGGTTGTCAATGCGTTCATGCTCAGCTTCGTGGCCTGGCTCATGCCGGAGCTGGTGACGCTAGATGGCTTCTGGACCACGCTGATCGCCAGTATCATTATTTCCATTGCCGCCGCGATCATGAACATGGTGCTGCACGATTGAGCGATACAATTACCCACCCGTCGCTGCATAGCATCTGTGCAGCATAGCGTCATCGACCATTGTGCATTGTGCATTGTCCATTGCACACGAATCAGTATGCTTTCTCCAGCCAAGTGAGCGCATCCGATGTTAAGCTACAAGAAGACCAAAATCGTCTGTACGATCGGTCCCGCGTCGCGGGATCTGGAAACACTGACTGCCATGATGCGCTCGGGCATGAATGTGGCGCGCATCAATTTCGCCCACGGTTCGTTTGAGGATCACCGCAAGACCATCGCCAACGTGCGGGCGGCATCGGCCAAAGCGGGACGTCCGATCGCGATTTTTGGGGATTTGCCCGGTCCCAAGATGCGCATCGGCAAATTGGCGTCTGAACCCATCGAACTCGTGTCCGGCCAGCCCTTCATCATTCAGACCCGTGAGATCGTCGGCAACCAGGAACGGGTTTCCATGGATTTTGAAGGGCTGCCCAAGGCGGTCAAACCGGGCGACAGCATCTATATGAACGACGGCTATATCCAACTGCGGGTGGAGGAGGTGGTCGGCGATGAAGTGCGCTGTCGTGTGGAAGTGGGCGGAGAATTGCGCTCTCACAAGGGCGTGAATTTCCCCGGCATCGACCTGGGCATCAGCGCCTTTACCGAGCAAGATCGGGAGTTCTTGGCCTTTGCAGCCGAACAGGACCTTGATGCGGTGAGCCAGTCTTTTGTCCAGGATGGCGCCGATATCCGGGCCGTGCGGGCAGCTGCCGCGGCATTGGGGTATGACCCCATGATTCTGGCCAAAGTCGAACGGGCCGGCGCAGTCATGAACATTGAGGAGATTCTGGAAGAGGCCGACGGCATCATGGTGGCGCGCGGCGATTTGGGCGTGGAGACGCCCATCGAGGAGATTCCGGCGGTGCAAAAAGAGCTGATCCGGCGGTCCAACCTGGCGGCCAAGCCGGTCATCACCGCCACCCAGATGCTCGAATCCATGACCCAATATCGCCGTCCCACCCGAGCGGAAGTAACCGACGTCGCCAATGCGATCCTGGATGGAACGGACTGCGTTATGCTGTCGGGCGAAACGGCTATCGGCGCCCACCCAATCGAGACCGTGGACGTGATGGCGCGCATCGCCTATGCGACCGAGTCGGCCAATGTGGGGCGCTTTGGCTTGGGCGCGACGCTCATTGGTCAGCTCGCCTTGGCCCATGGCGGCATCGAGCCGGGAAGCCGTTTCGGCTTCAGCGTCTACCGCTTGGCCGAGGGCATGGGGGCGTCCATCGTCTTTGTGCCGTCATTCAGCGGCAGCACTGCCCGGCGCATCGCCCGCTATCGCTTGCCGATCTGGGTGGTGGCCATCACCCGAGATGAGCGAGTTTGTCGGCGTCTGGTCTTTACCTACGGCGTCCACTCCGTGACCATTCACAGCGAGCATCTGCCCGAGGATCCGGCCCATTGGCGGGATTACGTGCTCAAGTGGATGACGGAGAATGAGGTGGCGGGCAAGACCGTGCTGCTGGTGGAAGGACCGGGTACGCTGGGCGTCGCCGATTCCCGGCGCATTGATATCATCGATGTGGAAGCCGGCGACTGATATCGACCGCAGGTTCACACGAGAGGGCTAGCGTTGCCGGAGTGACTGTCACTGGCATAACGAGTTTTAGCTGACCAGATTCGCTTGCGCCAGTGACAGTTACTCCGGCAGGAAGTAACGGTTTCATGCGCACCTGGGCAACGCAGGGGAATCCCAGGTGTTTCGCTGCGCGTCCCCATGGGTTGGCCAATTGTCAGGAAAGATCGGGTGCAGTATACTTACAGTATCGTTTGTCGTGCTCCGGTTTTTCCGAACTTGATCGTACAAACCGGATACACGACGTTCGATCCATCTAGGGCAAAGTCATCAAGTGCCGAATTCATCTTCCATCAAGGAGACTCTCCATGCAACGCGAACGCACAATTTGGATCACCCTGTTGGCCATCCTGGCCGCCATCGCCGGTGTTGTCGCGGTTATCGACACGCTGCGCTACCTGGGCCTCTTGCCCGTCAGCATTACCACTGTCCTGGGCGAATACTCCTTCGTCTATCGTAGCTGGTTCAGCGCGCTGCTTTCGGGCATCGTGGCGGCGATCTGGTTCTGGGCCGCGCTCCGCATCTGGAATCTCGATCCCCAGGGCTGGCTCTTTGCCGTCGTCATCGCCGTCGTGAATCTGATCTTCCTGGTCATGGGCCTCTTCGCCGGCACGCCCATCGCGTCCATGTGGCTGCCTTTGGGCGCCAACATTCTGGCGCTGATATTGGGTATGTTGCCCAGTACGCGGGCGGCGTTTGGTCAGAAGTAATTGTCACATGATTTGAACTTCGTACATTCCTCTAGAGCGGAAACCGGCGGGAATGTACGAAGTTCAAGTAACGTCTCTATAAGAAGTGCGGCATTATCATCGCTACAAGAAGAGCCCGCCGGACATTGCCGGCGGGCTCTTTTCGATTGAAGTAAATGAATCCTCCGCTATCTTCGGCAATTTAGCCTGAGCGGGGGCGGACTATTCCTGGGGCAGGCACTCGAAATTGTCGGCTACCCAATTGGCCGGATCGTTCTCTGCGCCGTCACCGGTGGGGCCCATGTAGGTCGGCTGTAGGGGCCAGGGGCAGATGAGCCGTTCGTTGTCCACATTGCCGTCCGCATCTTGATGAGTGCCTACGATGGCCTCCGGTGCGACCCCGTTTTCGACCCACTCGACCATCGGCGCTAGTTTGTCCCATGCGCTGGCGGAGGCGGTACCGAATTCATCGGCGCAGTGGCCCATTCCCGGCACCATGAAGAGTCGGACATTGGCCTGCGCCTTCTCAGCATTGCCGCCAAACGTATCGGCCACAATTCCTTCGTAGTAATCTACCGTCGGTTCGCCCGGAATCAGGGCATCGCCCCAGCCGTGATAGAGCAGCAACTTGGTGTCGCCAGCAACCAGGCGCGTGAGTTTGGTCTCATTGCCGTTGAGAATCGCGCGCATAAACGCGCCACCGTCATCTTCAGTCCACGGACCGAGGACGGGATTGACCGTCGTTCCGGTTGGCGTGTTGCGGTCGAAATCGAAATCGAGCCAGCGATACTCCCCCTCCTGCGGCAACAGGGATGGGTCAAGCGGATTGGCGGTCGGTGTCCCGGGATCGTGCTCGAACCAGAGATGATTGACAAAGGTGCTGGAGAAACCGGTCTGGAAAGGCGCCATGCCGTTGCCTGCTGGGAACTGGTCCGGCGTGGGCACAACGTGGAACTTCCAAGCGTACTCTGATCCCAAAGGCTTGCCGCGGAACCACGGTTCGCCGCCCGAGTTTTGGGGACCGCGATATACATCCTTGATCGCTTGTGTCTGCCCTTCGCTCCAGCCCCGCTCTCCGGCCAGTGTATCAATATCCGCTTCCGTAAAGATCTGCTCACAGGCGCGCGGGTTGTTGACGACGCCATCCTGAATTTTGTCGTTGCCCAACACATCGCACTTGGCAAGTACCGCATCCCTGAGCGCATCCAACTCTTCGGGCGGAACCAGGTTGTCATACCCCTGACCGTCGCCATCCACGTCGCGCATGAAGACGGCGCTGCTCCAGATCTGCTCCATTGCGACCTCAATCGCCGGGCTGAAGAGGGAGCCGGCCACGATACCGTCGAAAAGCTCCGGGTAGCGTTCGGCGGCCACCGTCCCTTGCCGTCCGCCGGTGGAGCAGCCGTTGAAGTAACTAAAGGCAGCCGGTTGGCCGTAGAATTGTTGGACGAGGTATTTGGCTGCCCGGGTCGTGAGTTCGACTGCCCGATAGCCGTAGTCGATTTCCGCTTGACGATTGTTGAAGGCAAAGGTTGAGCCGGGCTCCATGATTGCGGAGTGGCCCATGTTGGAATTGGCCACCGCATAACCTGCATAGGTCGTATCTGCGCCGCCGATCAAATCGATGTCGCCGTCATGGCCGCC
>CAYZLP010000187.1:0-8147 GCA_964478635.1 uncultured Caldilineaceae bacterium | reverse complement strand
TTGCTGCAGATGGTCTTTTCACCCGAATTGGGTGTCCAACTGCCCGAGATATTGGCTCTGGTCAGGGAATTGACAGAACCCAAGACTGCGCTACAATGGCTGGAGACAGCGCTGCGGTACGTCGTAGCGGCAAGCCCGCACGTGGGGCTTGATGAGGTACAGTCTGCGATTGATATCGTGTTGACCGATGACAGGAGTGATATCATGCCGACACTGGCGGAACGCTGGATCGAACAAGGGAAACAACAGGGTCTCGAACAGGGTCTTGAACAAGGTCTCGAACAAGGCCGGCGTCAAATGGCCGAGGTCGTCATCGCCATCTTGACTTCTCGACTCGGCGAACTGCAGCCCGAAGTGAGTGAGACCCTCCGTCAACTCTCCATGGCTCACCTGCAGCAAGTGACCGTTGCGGCGCTTGACTTCGATACATCGCAAGAAGTCTCTGCCTACGTGAGGCAGTTGCAGCAGGCGCATTAACATCCACGGCGTTAGATGTGAAATCTGGAAGCCTGGTTCCTACGAGGAATCAGGCTTCTCTTTTTTTCAATTGCCCACTTGCCTACCAAAATGGGCGCACCGTCCAATCCTGACCCCGGGCCCGGGCTTCGCTGGGGCGGTCGGCGTACTGACGGGTGTCCAGGCTACCGTCGGCTCGTCGCGGATAGAGGGTGTAACTGGAATGCGGTTCCGGTGAGGCAAAGGCCGGCGTGTCGCGGCGGTAGTCGCGCACGTTCTGAGGACTGCGCAGGTTGCGCGGCGTGCGCATGTCGGTCATGCGCATGGGCCGACGCGCTGTATGGAGTCGCTCGGGGCGTACTTGCCGCAAACGTGCATATCGGGTGACGTTGGATAGCTCCCCACCGATGCCGAAATCGTAGTTGCTGCGGAAGCGGTTGGCCGTGAAAGGCTCGATGTTGTGCCGGCTGCGCTGGTACTGGGCCAGATCAGCCATGATTTCCCCGATGACGCTGGCGAACTTGTAGCCGTGACCCGTACAGGCCGAGGCATAGGAGACCTGGGGATATTCGGGGTGAAGGTCGATGATGAAGTGGCCGTCGGGTGCGTTGGTGAACATGCACGCCTTGAGCGTCATTGTGGGACCGGCGGCATCCGGGAAGTACTTCGCCGTGCATTCGCGCAGCACCTCTTCGTCCTCCCAATAGACGCCCTTGTCGATTTCGTCGGCGTGACCGGTCTCATTGAAGTGATGGTAGAGACCGATCTTGAAGCCGGGAATGCCGTAGACCGGGAAGCCGTAGAAGCGTCCCTCGTCCACCAGCAAGTTGAAGACCGGGAAATTTTCGGGCAGATAGTGTTCGGGGCGCGTCGGCTGGAACCAGGCCAGGGCCTGCCGTTCGGGGATCGCCAACCCGTTGAGGAAGCGCAGATGATCGTCATTCCAGGCCCCGGCCGTGATGACCAGACTGTCGGCCTCGTAGACCGCGCGTGTTGTCTGCACGCGCACGCCTTCGTCGTTGCCCAGGGGCTCCCAGCGGAGTACCGGTTCCTGCCCGTGGATCTCCGCTCCCAGCGCCAGCGCGCCGAAGGTATAGGCCAGGATGCAGCGCTCCGGCGTCAGGAAACCGCCTTCCGGCTGGAAGAGGGCCAGGGAATCCTGGGGGAGGTTGTAACCGGGAAAGCGTTCTTTGAGTTCCTTGCCCGTCAGTACTTCATGGGGCAAATCATATTCTATGGCTGATTGCAGCGCGCCCTTAAAGACCCAGCTGTCGGCCGGCCCGGCGTCGATGGAACCGCACAGATGCAAGAGGTGCTCGCCCGACGTGCGCTGAATATCCCGCCAGAGTTCGTAAGCGCGAAAGAGTAACATGACATAAGATGAATCTTCGTAATAGGGCAGGCGAATGATGCGCGTCTCGCCGTGGGAAGAGCCCTGGTCATGCGGGATATTGAATTGCTCCAGTCCCAGCACGCGCTGGCCGCGTTTGGCCAACTGATAAGCCGTCGCACTGCCCATGCCGCCCACGCCGACGACGATGGTGTCAAAGCGATTGGGGTAGATGGTTGATTGCATGTTAATTTCCTCGCCTCGGCATATCCCCATACTTCGCCCGAATCCGCGCGCCGGCCGGATCGAAGAAGGGCGTGGCCGTGACCGTGGCCAGGATGGGCCGGCCAGCCGATTCAACGATAAGCTTGGCGCCGGGCCAGGTATGGGTCGTGCGAATGTAGGCCATGGCCAGCGTCTTGTTGACCGAATGGCCGCGCACGCTCACGGTTACGTGGCCGACTAGGTCGCCAGTGACAGTCGCATCTTCCTGCTCGCCGGCTTCGGGACCGGAGAAGCGTCGGGCTCGGAAGGAGGCCATGTCGGCCACGGTGTAGACCGGATCGTCCGGATTGACCGGCGTTTTGCTCTCCAGCACCAATCCCGTCCAGCGTTCATCGATGCCCATGTCCTGGACCCGAAGCAACGCGTCCCGCCCCATGAATTCGCGTTTGTCGAAGCGGATCCAGCGATCGAGGCCGACGTGAAAGGGCGTGACGCCCAGGTGAATGTCTTTGCCGTAGAGGGGCAACGCCTTCTCCACCCGGAGGCTGTTCATCGCCGTGACCCCGTAGGGCTGCAGCCCGAACTCGCGCCCCTGGGCCAGAAGAAGATCCCAGAGAGCCACGACTTCGTCCGCCGGCGTGTAGAGCTCATAGCCGAGTTCGCCGGTATAGCCGCTGCGGGAGAGGATGACGTCGATGCCGTTGATGCGGGCCGGCATGAAGCGGAAGAAACGTAGTGACTCCAGGTCGCCGCCCTCAACCATGGACTGCAGCAGTTCCCGGGAGCGGGGACCCTGCACGACGGGCAGCGCGATTCCGGTCGACACATCGGTCACATACGTGCTGGTACCGAGCGCGTGCTCACGCACCCACCGATAGGTCTGGGCCCGGGGACCCGAACTGGTGACGATCATGAAGTGTTCATCGTTGAACTTGTAGACGGTGATATCGTCCACCACGAAGCCCTCTTCATCGCACATGGTCGAGTAGCGGAGCTGGCCCGGCTCCAGGTTGACAATGTCGTTGACCAGCAGACGATTGATCAACCGCTCCGCGCCCGGTCCCTTGATGTCGATCTCGCCCATCGACGAGAGGTCCTGCATGCCGACGTTCGTGCGCACATTGATGTGCTCTTCCATGGGCGACGTGTAGGAAACGGGAAACATGTACTCCCCGCCGCCCTTGACCAGTCGGCCCGCGTGGCGCAGATGATAGTCGTAGAGTGGACTCCGTCTTTCAGACATGGGTGAAACTCCGTGATGAGCAATGCGAACTACGGATGGTGAGGTTGGCGCAAGCATTCCGGGATTCGGCCATAACGACTCCAGTCAAGAACAAGTTGCCGGCCGAATCCCGGAATGCTTGCACCTACGCGTCTACGCCAAGAATCCCAACGCTCGTTTTCGCTCGCGCATAAACTCCTGTAACCGGGCGTCGATGGCCGAGTCGAGTTCCGGCGCTTGATAGGCAGCCAGTTGCGCCTTCCATTTGGCGTTGGCCCGCTGCTGCGTGTCGAGGCCGCCATTAAGTTGCCACTGTTCGTAGGCGTTGTAGTCGAACATTTCGCCCCGGTAGAACGCGGTGCGGAAATTGCGGATCGTATGGGCCGCGCCCAGGAAGTGCCCGCCCGGCGGCACCTCGCGCAGGGCGTCCATGGCGAAACCTTCCTCGCTCAGGTCGATGCCCTTGGCCCAGGTATGCATCATGCCCAGGATCTCGCTGTCGATGACGAATTTCTCGTAGCCGGCCACCAGCCCGCTTTCGAGCCAGCCGGCAGCGTGCAAGACAAAATTGACCTGGCCCATCACCGTAGGCATCATCACCTGAACCGCTTCGTAACCGGCCTGGGCATCCGCAATCTTTGCGCTCGTGAAGGTGCCGCCGCTGCGGAAGGGAAGACCGTAGTAGCGGGCCAACTGGGCCAGGGCCAGCAACGTGAGCTGGCTTTCGGGTGAACCGAAGACCGTGGCGCCGCTCTGCAGGTCGAGGTTGGTCATAAAGGAGCCGTAGATCACGGGCAGTCCCGGCGTGATCATCTGGAGCAGGGCGATGCCCGCCAGGGCCTCTGCATTTTGGAGCGCCATGGTGCCCGCCATACTGGCCGGCGACATCGCGCCCGCCATGAGAAAGGGCGTGATGATCATGGCCTGGCCGGCCCGGGCGTAGACCTTCATGCAGCCCAGCATGCGATCGTCGTAGCGGCGGGGGCTGCTGACGTTGATGAGGGAGAGCAGCGCGGGCGTCTTGCGCATGGATTCCCGGCCGAAAAGGATTTCCGCCATGGCGACGCTATCGGCCGCGTTGGCCGGATCCGTCACCGAACCCATAAAAGGCTTGTCGCTGTAGCGCATGTGGGTGTAGAGCATGTCGAGGTGGCGGGTGGGCACCGGCTCGTCGTTGGGCTCGACGACAGTCCCGCCTGAGTGGTGCAGATTTGGGTCCATGTAGGTGAGTTTGACGAAGTTTCGAAAATCCTCCAGCGTCGCTTCCCGGCGCCCCCGGTCCAGATCGGTGACGAAGGGCGGCCCGTAGACAGGCGCAAAGACGGCGTGCTTCCCGCCGAGTACGACGTTGTTGGCGGGGTTCCTGGCCTGCTGCGTGAAGTGTGTCGGCGCTTTGGAGACATAGTCCATGATGGTGGCTTCGTCCAGATAGGCGATATCGCCTTCCACCCGGGCGCCATGCGCGGCCAGAATCTCGCGCGCTTCGTCATCATAGAAGGCGATGCCGTAGTCGCGCAGGATCTCCATAGCGCGATCGTGAATCAACTGAACATCGGCTGTAGAGAGCGGATCGTACGGCGGGACGGCATACTCAAACTGGCGCGCGGGGGGAGCCGACTGAAGACGGCGCTCGCGCCGTTCCCTGCGTCGATCCCGCACCTTCTCCTCACTCATGATCACCTCACAGAAATGTACTCCAGACCTGTTGATGTTGTGACCTGCTACTGAAGCGCCGTCATCTCTTCCTGGAAATGGGCTACGTGCCGGTGCATGATGGCGGCGGCCGTCTGCTCTTCACCCTGGAGGATGGCTTCCGTCAACGCCGCATGCTCCGCCATGGCCTGCCCGAGCCCGGCTACGCGGTGAATGCTCACATTCCAGAGGCGCAAAACGTGGGTATACAGGCGGTCGAGCGTTTCTTCCAAAAACTCGTTGTGCGATGCTTGCCAGAGGCTGCGATGAAAACGATGGTCCAGCGCAATGAATTGCTGATTGTTGCCTGTAGCAAGAAGTCTATCGGCTTCCAGGCATAATTCCTGCATGCCTTCGATTTCCGCCGGTTGCGCACGCTGGGCCGCGAGCCGGGCCGCCAACCCTTCCAGTTCGAGACGCATCTCAAAAACTTTCTGGAGGTCGGAGAGGTTCAAGTCGGCAACGATGGTGCCGCGCCGGGGCAGGATGACGACCAGATTTTCGTAGGCAAGCTGGCGCAGGGCCTGGCGGATGGGCGTAAGCCCGATGTCAAGCTCGGCTGCGAGCGCGGCTTCATCCAGCACCGAAGCCGGCGCCAGTTCCAGCGTCACGATCTTGTCTTTGATACGCCGGTAGGCCCGATTTGAGAGTGATCCATCGGCGCTGCGCCGGCGCGTCGAGAGCCCTAGGATTGAGGTAGATTGGACGGGCATGGCTCACTTTCAAACTGGTAGCGTGTTCGCGTTGCGCGCGTCATCCAGGATGGCTGGCGACAGCTTGATATTGAACTGAAATTTCAGTCCAATATTGGCGTAGTCTATGTGACGCGGAGCCTCCTTGTCAAGTAGGGGCAGCGCGAGCAAAGAAATGAGTCTTTGGGATAAACACCATGTCTGTGGTATACTCTTGCAGGTAATTCGTTTGGCGACCCACCTGCAGGCTTTCCCACTGAAGTTTGCCCGTCTACTCTGTCAGTTCGAATTCGTCGGTCGTTTCGCGCTGGTCGTTATGGAGTGATAACGCGACCCAGCATATCCGCCTGAGTTGCCCATCACACGACTCGGGCGCCGCTGAGCATTCTTCTGACCGCGCCTTACTGCAACACCCGGCTTTTGTGCCTCACTATCCAGATAAGGAGAGAACGATCTATGACCAAGGCAAGCCGTATTCACCCTGCCGTCCTGGACGCTGCCAGTGACCATCGCAAAGGCAAGATGAACCGGCGCGAGTTCCTGCGCTTTGCAACGCTGCTGGGCGCTTCCGTGCCCGTTGCCTACGCCCTGGCCGCCTGCGGCGCGCCTGAAGCGACGACGGGAGCAGCCCCGGCGGCCGAAGCCGGCGCCGAAGCCGCGGCCGGCGGCATCAAGCGCGGCGGTACCTGGACAGCCTCCATGCAGCTGCAGTTGCTGGACCATCCGGCCCGCTTATCTTGGGTGGAAGGCGCCAACATCGTGCGCCAGATGAACGAGTACCTGACGGAAACTGGTCCCGACAACATCACTCGCCCCCTGCTGTTGGACCGATGGGAAGCCAGCGATGACGTGAAGACCTGGGACCTTTATCTCAAACAGGGGATCACCTTCAACAACGGCGACGAGTTAACGGCCGACGACGTGATGTTTACCATGGGCGAGTGGCTCAATCCAGACGTCGGTTCGTCCATGCTCGGTTTGCTCTCCTCTTTGGGTAGCATCGACAACGTCGAAAAAGTGGATGATTACCATATTCGCCTGAACCTGGAATCCCCGGACATTGCAATACCCGAGGCGCTCTTCCACTACCCGGCCGTGATTCTACATCGCGATTTCGAAGGGGATATTGTGCGACAACCCATTGGTACCGGCCCCTTCTTGCTGCAAGAATATGCCGAGGGCGAACGAGCGCGCTTTGTCCGCCGGGAAGATTATTGGCAGACGGGTGAAGACGGTGATCCCCTGCCCTATCTTGACGAATTGGTTTTCGTATCGACAGATAAAGACGCCGGCGTCGCAGCGCTGCAATCCGGTCAGGTGGATACACTCTATGACCCACGTCCGTCTGACTTCCAGGCGCTGCAGGGAATGCCGGACCTGACCGTTCGCCCGGCGAGCACGGCCCAGTGTCTGGTTTTGCGCATGCGTGTCGACCTGGAACCCTGGGACGACAACCGCGTGCGTACCGCCCTGAAGATGTGCCAGGACCGGGCGCGAATTCTGCAGCTTGCCTATTTCGGCGAAGGCGACCTCTCCATTGACGCTCACTTCGCTCCGGTCCACCCGGCATATGCCGAAAAGCCGATTCCGGAATATGACCCGGAAGGCGCACGGGCTCTGCTGGAAGAATATGCTGCTGAAAAGGGTATCGAACTGCCCCTCCAGGTCACCCTAGCCACGAAGAACGACCAGAATGAGCCGGAAATTGCCCAGGCATTGAAGGAGTTGGCCGAGCCGGCCGGCTTTGACATCACCTTGGACATCACCGAGCCCGGCGGCTACTGGGATCGCTGGACTGAGGTCGATTTGGGCATTACATCCTGGACCCACCGTCCTCTGGGCACGATGGTGCCGGCCCTGGCCTACACGGAAGAGGCCATTGGCGCTTGGAACGAAACCCGCTGGTTCGATGACGAATTTGCGGAACTATTGACTCAGGCCCAGTCCACACTCGACGTGGAAGCCCGCCGGGAACTCTTCTCACAGATGGAAGACATCATGCAGGAGCGAGGTCCCATCGGCAACAGCTTCTGGAAGAATGTCTGGAACATCACTCGTTCCGAATTCCAGAACGTCGTAGCGCACCCGACTGCCTATTACCTCATGGCCAATGTTTGGAAAAATGCCTAGACCCAGGCACGCACTGTAAGTCCTCCCCCGGGCACGGAACGCCCGTAATTCGTGCCCGGGGGAAGCATGATCTGTCCCCGGTTGTTCCTCCCTACCATATCCTCTGGAGATAAGTTTATGGCACGATTCATCATTCGTAGCCTCATGTCAGCCGTACTCACGATGCTCATCGTATCCGCCGCACTCTTCTTTTTCCTTGAGGTAGGCTCGGGTGACGTAACGGTCAAAATCCTGGGCATTGAATCTACCCCTGAGCAACGCGCATCCTATCGAGCCCAGCTAGGCCTGGATGCACCGGCCTGGCAGCGCTATCTGGACTGGCTTGCCGGCAGTGATTGGCGCGCGGGAAGCGCGGTGGGCGCCCCGCGGGTGCCGGTCAAGAACCCCTCAACCGGCGAGC
>CAYZLP010000186.1:0-8165 GCA_964478635.1 uncultured Caldilineaceae bacterium | reverse complement strand
CGCCATAGCTGATTTCGTGAAGTTTGAAAACGCGTTTTGCAGAAAGGATGAATTCGCCGCAACGACATGCTCCACACCAACCAAGACAATCCGGTTTCATTGACCATTGAAGTTTGCCAAGAAAGGACCCTCTCATGCGTAAACTCACCCTGCTTTCCCTGATTTTGGTGCTTGCCCTCGTGGCAGCCGGGTGCGCGGCGCCTGTTGCGCCGCCTGCCGCGCCCGCGGAAGCCACCGAGGCGCCGGCCGAAGAAGCCATGCCGGCCGAAGCCCCCTCCGTCTGCGGCACCGACGAGGAGGTGACCGTCACCTACATCGGCGATCCCGCCGGCAGCCATCCGGACGCGGAAGCCGCCACCATCGAACGCTTCCAGGAACTCTGCCCCAACATTACCGTGGAGCGGATTCCGGGTTCGGCCAATGTCCAGGAACTGCTGGCCGTCTACCTCACGGCTTTTGAAGCGGAAAGCCCCGACTTCGACGTCATCCGCGTCGACGTGATTTGGCCCGGTCTGCTGGCCGAGCACCTGCTGGACATGACACCGTATGCCTCCCAGGAGCAGGTCGACTCCTATCTGCCCGCCCTGGTCCAGAACAACACGGTTGACGGGAGTCTGGTCGCCCTGCCCCTGCGCATCGGCTTCGGCATGCTCTACTATCGCACCGATCTGCTGGAGAAGTATGGCTTCGATGCGCCGCCGGCCACGTGGGACGAGCTTGAATCCATGGCCCAGACCATTCAAGAAGGCGAACGGGCCGAGGGGAACAGTGACTTCTGGGGCTTCGTCTGGCAGGGCAACGCCTACGAAGGCCTCACCACCAACGCACTGGAGTGGCAGGTCTCCAACGGCGGCGGCTCCATCTTGAGCCCCGAAGGAGAAATTGAGGTCAATAACGACGCAACGATTGAGGCCTTTGAGCGTGCAGCCGGCTGGGTTGACACCATCAGCCCGCCTGGCGTGACCAGCTACCAGGAAGAGGATGCCCGCGGCGTGTGGCATGCCGGCAATGCGGCCTTCATGCGCAATTGGCCCTACGCCTACGCCACAAGCCTGGAGAGCGAAGCCATTGGCGGTGCGTTTGACGTCGCTCCCGTACCGGCCGGCGCATCCGGATCCGGTGCGGCGACCTTGGGCGGCTGGCACATTGGCGTGTCGCGCTACTCGGAGAACCCGGCCGCGGCCGCGGCCTTCGCCGCTTACATGACCAGCGAGGAGAATCAGAAGTTCTACTCCATCGACACCACATCGCCGCCGGCCTCGCTCACGCTCTATTCGGACCCGGATATTCAGGCATCCATGCCCTTCGCCAGCCCCGACGTGGTTGAGGTGACGACGGCTCGCCCGTCCACAGCCGCGGGCGACCAGTACAACGCCCTGTCCACCCTCTACTTCGAGGCGGTCCACTCCATTCTCACCGGCGAGCAGGATGCGGCCGGAGCGCTGGAACTCCTGGAGCTTGACTTGATGGATCTGCTGCAGTGATCTGAACCGACCGGGACGGGCCAGCCTGTCCCGGATCGGCTGTGACGAAGAGCCGATCCGAAATTTCGGTTGTGCGTCCCGAATGCTCTCCTGCGAGAGTGTTCACCACAGAGATTTTTCGGACAGATTCTAAACCGCTAGGCTGGCCCAGGCTCCCGGATGCGGAAGCTTGGGCCAGCCTCCCTCTCCAGTGAACCTGCGAGCTTGATATGACCATGACGTCCATGGGCCAGACCGAACGCCCCCCTGCGGCAGGGTCCGCTTCGCCGGAATCGGGCAAGCTCCCCGCCACGCTGCTCGGCGCCTTCTTCATCATATTGGGCCTGGTTGCGCTGCTGTGGCTGGCTATCGCTGTGGCCAGCAGTCAGGGCATTCGCGAAGCCCTTGGGCTGCTACCGACAGCCGACGGCGAGCGCCCGTCGCTCGTCATGGCTTTCCTGACCCAGTTCGGCATCGTGCTGCCGTTGCTGGTCGTCAGCCTTAGCATTATGTCAATATGGTTGGGCTTCTGGCTGCGGAGTCAAAATGTCATCGCCGCGCGCTGGGCCCAGGTTGCGCTGAGCTGGCTCACTGCCGCCGCGCTCTTCATTGCCTTCTTCAATCTGGTCCGGATTCTCTTCACAAGCTACAGCCGGCGCACCTTTCAAGTCGATCCGGCCTACGTCCTGCCCCTGATCGTTTCGGCAGTTGGCGGGCTGGTCTTCTTCCTGATCCTCAAGTGGTTGAATCGCAACATCGACCGCGTCTTCTACGGCCAGGAGCAGCTGGGTTCGCGGGAGACAAGGCTGGCCTGGACGCTGCTCATCCCGACGCTGGCGGTCTTCGTGTTGGTCGCCGCGCGCCCGCTAGAGCAGACCTTCATCCGCAGCGTGACCGACAAGCGTTTCGCCAGCGCAGAGGTGCCCAGCTTCGTTGGTTTGCAGAACTACCAGGATCTGCTTTCCGTTCGCTTTGACGTGGTGCCTTGCCGGATGGAGGAGGGCGCCGACACCTGCGTCACCAGCCCGGACGGCTCGATTCGCTGGGCCTCCATCGATCGGGAACAGCTGCTGGCCGGCTACCGCACCGTCTGGCACATTCCCTTGCCGGCCGGGGAGACGCCACGCTCTCTGGCGATCAGCGGCCAGGACGCCGACTTCATCAAGAGCGTCTGGACCACCTTGCTTTTCGCCATTGCCTCGGTCAGTCTGGAGCTGGTCATCGCCATGTTCATGGCGCTGACCGTCAACTCCAGCTTTGCCGGCCGCGGCCTCATGCGGGCGGTCATGCTGATTCCATGGGCCATTCCCACGGTCGTGGCGGCGCGCCTTTGGGAGCTTATGCTCAAGGATACCAGCGCCGGCATCATCAATCGGGTTCTCATGGATCTCCGTATCATCGACGCGCCCCAGGCGTGGCTTTCCGATGTCTCCCTGCAGCTCTCCACAGCGGTCCTGGTCGATGCCTGGAAGACGGCGCCTTTCGTGGCGCTGCTCCTGCTGGCCGGCCTCCAGTCGATTTCCGCCGACCTCTATGAGGCAGCCTCGGTGGACGGCGCGACCAAGGTGCGCCAGTTCTGGACCATCACTTTGCCTCTGCTCCGGCCGACGATCGCCGTGGCGCTGGTCTTCCGGACGTTGGATGCCCTGCGCGTCTTCGACCTGTTTAACGTGCTCTTCGGCCGCCAGCAGCTCTCCATGGCGACCTTCAACTACGAAACCTTGGTGAACAATCAGCTCGATGGCTACGCCTCGGCTGTCAG
Source organism: uncultured Caldilineaceae bacterium (assembly GCA_964478635.1). Taxonomy (GTDB): domain Bacteria; phylum Chloroflexota; class Anaerolineae; order Caldilineales; family Caldilineaceae; genus JAGRCP01. The sequence goes on along the minus strand of CAYZLP010000186.1, from coordinate 4,940 downwards.
CATCATCCTGTTTATCCTGATCTCAGTGTTTGCGATCTTCTACGTACGCGCCTTGAATGTGGAGACGAACTGATGACGAATCGGAGCTGGAAAAATTTTCTGCGCCAGGGCCTGCTCTATCTGCTGGTGGCGATCATTGCGATCTATGCGCTCTTCCCCATGTACTGGGCGATTGCCACCTCCTTCAAGACAGAGAATGAGATGTTCAGCCGGGCCACCTATCTGCCCCAGTCGCCCACGCTGGACAACTACCGCTACGTACTGCAGGACAATACCTTCCTGCTGGTGCTGCGCAACTCTGCCTTCGTTGCCGGATCTACGGCGGTGCTGGCGTTGATTGTCGGTTCCTTTGCCGCGTATGCGCTGGGCCGGTTGCGCTTCCGCGGGCGGACGGCCTTGCTCTACCTCGTCCTCTCCATGACCATGTTTCCCGCCATCTCGATCCTGTCGGGGCTCTACACCATCGTGCGGGAGTTCGGCGTCTTCGGCACGCCCTTCGCCCTGATCCTGACCTATCCGGTCTTCACCCTGCCCTTCACAGTCTGGGTATTGACCAGCTTCTTCCGCGGCCTGCCGGCCGAAATCGAACAGGCGGCCATCGTGGATGGTGCTTCGCCCTTCCAGCGCTTCCGCTATATCCTCCTGCCCCTGCTGGCGCCGGCCCTGGTCACCACTGGTCTGCTTTCCTTTGTGACTTCATGGAACGAGTATCTCTTCGCCCTCAACTTCACCATCACGAACCCATCGGCCCAGACCGTGCCGGTGGCCATCGCCCAATTCAGCGGCATTGAAGCCATGCAGGAGCCGGTGGCAGAGATCATGGCGGCCGCGGTCATCGTCACGCTACCGCTGGTAGTCCTGGTCCTGATCTTCCAGGACCGGATTGCGGCCGGCTTGACGGCCGGCGCGGTGAAAGGCTAACCCCATGACGGCGCCCGACCTTGCGCAAAACGGCAGCCTCCGGCCGGAAAAGACGATATGAGCGACGACGTACTGGTCTACGGACCGATTTTCTGCGACCTCATCTTCACCGATCTGCCCGCCATGCCCGAGCTGGGCAAGGAGCTGTTTGCCGGCGAATTCGCGGTGGCCGTGGGGGGCGCGGCCATTGTCGCGGCGGGGCTTCATCGCCTGGGCGCCCGGGTGGGCCTCATCGCTGAGTTGGGCAACGATCCCCTGAGCGCGCTGACCCGCCGGCTTCTGGACGAAATCGGTCTGGATCGGACCCTGGTGCGGGAACACGACGAACCCCTGCCGCAAATCACCGTGGGGCTCTCTTTCCCCCAGGATCGGGCTTTCATCACCCGCTTTGCCCGTCCCAAGCATCCGCCGGACCTTGCGGCCATCCTGCGCAACCATTCGGCCCGCCATCTTCATCTATGCAGCTTTCTCAGTGCCCTGGAAACGCCCGACGCCTGCCGGCTGGCCCACGCGGCGGGACTGACCGTCTCGTTCGATCCGGGCTGGGATGAAGCGGCTCTGCACGATCCGCGCATTGGCGCGGTCATCGCCGAATCGGACCTCTTTCTGCCTAATGACGCCGAACTCCGCCACATCGCCCGCACGGCGGCAGCGGAAGATGCCGTGGCTGCCGTATGCGCCATGATGGGCGAGGGAACATTGGTCGTCAAAGCGGGCGCGCAGGGCGCAACCGCCTATGGACCGGATGCAACGCCCCGGGCATCCACCGGAATTTTGCCGGTGACGCCCATCGACACAACCGGCGCCGGCGACGCCTTTGACGCGGGCTTTGTCTATGCATTCGTCAACGGACTGCCCCTGGAAACCTGCATGCGCTATGGCGCGGTCTGCGGCGGATTGGCGACCACGGCACAGGGTGGAACCGGCGGGTTGCCAACCTTAACGGAGGTAAGAGCATGGCTGTCAAAATTGCCATCATAGGCGGAGGGAGCGCCTATGCGCCCGGCCTGCTGCAGGCGTTCATCACCCACGCGCAGGACTTTGCAGGGGCTGAACTCGCGCTCATGGACATTGCCGGACCGGAATTGGAAATCGTCTACCGTCTCGGGCGCAAGCTGGCGACAGCGGCCGGCGCGGATCTCGCCATCAGCGCCACCACGGACCAGGCAGCCGCGATCCGGGATGCGGACTATGTGCTGACGACCTTCCGCCAGGGCGGCTTCGCCGCGCGCCATCAGGACGAATCGATTCCCCTGGGCCACGGCGTCATCGGCCAGGAGACCATCGGTCCGGGCGGCTTCTTCTTCGCCATGCGCACCCTGCCCGTTATCAAGTCGATTCTGGAAGACATGGCCCGCCATGCGCCCCAGGCCATGCTGGTTAACTACACGAACCCGACCCAGATCGTGGCAGAAGCCGTCACCCACTTCAGCGACATTCCCTGTTTGAGCATCTGCGACCAGACCCGGGACGATCAGCGGGCGGTGCTTGCCGCGCTCGACATGCCCCAGGCAGCGGTCAAGCTGGAATCGGTGGGCCTGAACCACGCAACGTGGAGCACGGAATTCACCATCGACGGCGAGGACGGCGTGGCCGTCATGCTGCGGCACATGGACGCCGTGCTGGGCCGGCCCGACGTCAGCGCGCGGGTGAAGCGCCAGTTCAGACTTGCCCGCGAGTACGGGCGGTTGCCCAACAGCTACCTGCAATATTACTACTATCGTGAGGAGACCGTGGCCGAGGCCCAGGCCGCGGACCAGACCCGTGCCGAGGCGATCATGGCGGCCCTACCGGGCTATTTCGCCCACTTCGAGGAGCAGGCGCACGCGGATCGGCCGGTTCTAAGTCACGTCCGGGGCGGCTCTATCTTCGGGGACATGGCGGTAGAGGTCTTGCGCGGCCTCATCCGCCAGGACGGCGCCATCCACACGCTGAATGTGCCCAACCATCTGGCCTTGGCCGATTTCGCGCCGGACCGGATCGTCGAGGCGCCGGCGCGGCTGGAGCGGACCGGCGCCTCGCCGCTGACCCAGGGACGTCTGCCGTCCGAACTTGTCGGTTTGCTCCACATGCTCGCCGAATATCAGTGGTTGGCAGCGGAAGCTATCTGGCACGGTGATTCCCGGGCGCTGATCCGGGCGCTGGCAGCCAATCCCCTGGTCCTTTCCCTCACTCTGGCCCAACGCCTCCTGGACGATATCATGCCGCTCCAGCGGGCTTATCTGCCGGCCCGATATTTCGCCGGTTGACCGACATGGCGGACTACTTCAATCGCGCCAGAATGCCTGCCAGACGCTCGTTCCCCCCGGCAGGCGGGCGCCAATCTACCTGGATCGCCCGAGCGTCCTGTTCCAGCAAGCTGTCGTAAAAGGATTCCAGGCCGACGTTGATGGCAGCCAACCCTTCGCCGAAATCGGCCAGGGGCAGCGGTTGCGCAAGCTCGGCCGGGATCGGGGCCATCTGCTCCACGATGTAGGCCACAGCCGCCATCGTATTGTCGAAGATCCGGGCCCCGGCCGCAGTCAGCGCCGCGGCCTGTTCCTCCCGTCCCTGGGGATCGTCCGCGGTTCCCACCAGGATGACAACTACGTCCAGGTCCGGTCGGTCGGCCTTCACTGCGGCCAATGCAGGGGCTAGTTCGCCGGCCGGATCGGGGTGCGCGCCTTCACCCAACACCACGTCCAGCAGCAATACGCCCACGGCCGGATCGGCTGCTTCCTGACGCAGGCGCCGCAAGCGCAGGTCGTTGTCCATCATGGGATGGAGCCGGCCCTGGGTAAATTCGTCCTCGCCCAGATCGACAATCGTATTGGCCTGACTCACAAAGCTGTCGGCCAGTCGTTGTTCGGGCATGATGGGCACATTCGAATAGAGGGGTGTCAGAAAGGGTTGGAGACCCAGGAGGGCTTCGTAGGCGAGGGTGCCGCCGGAGAAGAGGCCGCGGAGGTAGGTTGATTGTCGATTGTTGATGGTCGATGGTCGATGGTCGACGAGGGACGGCGCGTCGACCATTGGCAATTGGCCATCGACCATCGACAATTCGGCCGCTGCGGTTACGGCCAGTTCGGCCGCCTCCCGCAGATTCAGGGCGAAGTGGAGATTGGCAAGCCGGCGCGCGGGCGGGGCAAAGCCGAGAAAATTCACAATCACGGGCTTGCCCGTAGCTAGGGCGGCATGGAGCAAGCGGGCGGCGACCCCGGCCGAGGGCGGTTTGGAGATCAGAACGATTACACCAGTCGCCGGATCGCGGCGCAGGAGGTCCAAAGCCTGGAGCGCACTTGCTCCCCCTACCTCGGCCTTGAGATCGCGGCCGCCGGTTCCCAGGGCCTGGGAGATGCCGCCGCCTAGATTGCAGATGTCGCTAGTAACGGCCTGAAGCCCCGTGCCGGACGCAGCCACCACGCCAATCCCGCCCCGCCCCACACGGTTGGCAAAGCCGAGCCCGACACCGTTGACGATGGCCGTACCGCAGTCAGGCCCCATGACGAACAGACCGGCAGCAGCAGCCCGCTGCTTGAGATCGATCTCATCCTCCAGCGTCACGTTGTCGCTGTAAAGGAAGACATGTTTGCCCAGGTCCAGGGCCTCACGGGTCACGGCGGCTGCGTAACGTCCGGGGACTGAGATCAGAACCCAACGCGCGTCGGGCAGTGCCTTGGCGGCGGACGCCAAGCCGGCGGGCCGGTAGTCCTGCTGCTCGCCGCCCCGCCGCTGCTGAAGCAGGGAATCCACGGCGGCGAGTGCGGCTTCCGCCGCCGCCTCGGTCTCAGCTTTAACCATAATGAGAAGATCGTCGGGCCGCGCAGCGAGATCGGCCAGCTCAAAGCCGGCGGCCGTGAGGACATCCCGATTGGCCGGTGTCGCCATCACCACGCCCGCGTCGACGACCCCGCTCAGATCGACCAGACCTTTCTGCAACTGCATCAGCACCACGGAGTCGTAATAGGCGCCGGGTCGGATCTCGTGCTTGGTGATGGTCATGGTCATGTCTCCAGAAAAAGGCCAAAGTTACGGGTGAC
>CAYZLP010000185.1:0-8176 GCA_964478635.1 uncultured Caldilineaceae bacterium | reverse complement strand
GGCGATCCCGCGGTGACGGCCGAACTGCCGGCAGGTGAGGCGTTGCTGATCGAGGTGGTTCCGGATATCACCGGGCAGGTTGCCCTCTCCGCCTCCATCACGCTCGATCCGGCCGGCGAATACACTGCCCTGGCCATCGGCGACGACGCCAACCAACCCCTTGAACTGCGTGCCCTGTCGAATGCGACCGCGCCACCGACCGCCGGCTTCGGCAAGATCCGCATCGGCCACCTGGCCCCCTTTGCCGCGGACCTGGAGGCCACCAAAGTCGATGTCTGTCGGGAAGACATTTTTCCCACGCCCGTGCCCGGCCTGACCGATATTCCATACGGCCTGATTACAACGGAATTCATTGAGTTTCCAGCAGGAGACTATGATTTGCTCATTGCGGTAGCCGGAAGCAACTGTGCAAATGTGGCACTGAATCTGCCGCCCGTGCGTATCTCGTCCGGCGACATCAAGGATGTCTATGTCATCGGCAAGAATACCGAAGCCTATCCGCTGGCATTCTATACGGTGCTCGGCCTGAATCTGGCGCCTTCGCTCATCAACATCGCGCACTACGCGCCCTTCAGCGATACGGTGGAGACGACGGCGGTTGCCATTCAAGCGAACGGCAACGAGTTGGCCAGAGGCGTGAAATATGGGGACAAGATCATCGGTTTTGAGGCCCAGCCTGGCGTCTATACGGTGGGCATTGCCGTGCCCGACGTCGTCGCGGCGGGGGCCGACGCGATCTACGACACGGTCGTGATCAGCAAGGAGATCACGATTGAACCGGATACCAACTACACCATCATTGCGACGGGCGACAACCGCAATCAGCCTCTCGATATCCTGGTGCTGGAAGACATGCGGCCGCTGACGCCGCCGACGCCCGACGCCTTCGTGCGTTTGGGGCACCTGGCGCCCTTTGCCGCCGACCTAGAGGCGACCCGGGTTGACATCTGTACGGAAGCGAATGAACCGATTCTAAGGGGCGTGGCATACGGCGTGGTTACTGAGCCATACTTGACCTTGCCGGCCGGAATCTACGATCTGAAGGTGTCAGTCGCTGGTACGAACTGCGCCACGACGGCCATCGACGTGCCCGCCTTCCAGGTGGAGGCAGGCGACATGGTCGATGTCTATGCCATCGGCACGGGGTCCGATGAATTCCCGCTGATCACCGACTCCATCACGGGCCTGGGCGAGCCGCCCACCGCGATCGATGACGATGTGCCCGACTTCATTCCCGGTGAGGATGGCCGCATTTTCCTGCCGGTGATCTTGCGCTAGTCAGAGGATAATAAGGCGTTACACAGAGTTACACAGAGCAGCGAAGAGGTGCACAGAGATTATGCTGTTGCCGAGTAGCCATGCGGAATGACGACTCTCCCGGCATTTCTCTGCGTGACTCTGCGTGACTCTGTGTAACGCTTTTAGAAGATCCCTTCACCTGCATCAATCGCGGCGCAGTTCACGGTAGTGGTAGTCATAGAGCGTGGCAAAGCCGGCCCGGGCATAGAGCGCCTGGGCCGGCTTGTTTTGCACCATCACCTGCAGATAGGCGCGGCTGGCGCCGTGCTCGCGGCCCCAGCGGCCCAGCGCGTGAAGAATCTTCGTGGCGGCCCCTTGGCGGCGATGGGCCGGGACGGTTGCCATACTAAAGATGCCCAGATAGCCTTCCTCCACCACCCCAAGCCCGATGGCCAGGGGTATGCTGCCGTGCAGCAGCAAGGCGTAGGCCGTCGGCGCCTGGATGCGGCTGAGAATCACCCGGCGCATGTTGGCCTCATGACCGTCAAAGTCCTCGGCCTCGCGGTAGGCGTCAAACCACGGCTCGGTCCGCTCAGACTCAATCCGCACTTGCCGACAGTCATTAGATAGAGTACGCGCGGTCCGGTCGATCATGCTACGCAGATCGACCGCCTGCACGTGAGTGGGGGCAACGGCCGCGTAGCCGCGTCCGGCCAGTCGCCGATCCAGATCGATAGGCAGGGCAGCCGGACAGATCTGGTAGCGGGCCGGCAGATTACGCGCGGCGTAGCGGGTCTCCACTGCGTCCAACAGCGCGCCGATTTCCGGTTCTTCACTTGTTTCCGGTTCGTAACTTGTCGGCAGGGAGAGCGAGTTGGGCCAGACGGAATTGGCGCGCCGGGTTATGCCCTGGGAAAAGCGGAGCTGCCAACCCCACAATACAACGCTTTCTTCTGCCGGCCAGGCGCGCATGGCCAACGTTTCAATCAGGCGAATCTCATTCAGGTCGGCGTCGGGCATGGCATTCATGGCAAGTACGAGTCTTTGCGTCGGTCGGTCGGCTAATGCTACACTCGGAGGCATCGATCGCCAAGACGGTGAATCGAGCCGGCACGGGATTGGATAGCTTGACGAGGCGAGTCGTCGACGGGGCTGTTCCTTTCTGCATTGCGGCAACGCTCAATCTCATCCCCAAATGGATACTCATGACAGATGCCACTTCTGTAAACGACGATTATGCTCTGCTCGATAGCGGAGCCATGCAAAAACTGGAACAGATCGGCCCCTACCGCGTCGTGCGCCCCTCTCCACAGGCCATCTGGAACGCGCGCAGCCCCCAGTCCGACTGGGAGCAGGTGGATGCGATCTATGAGCGGGACAGCAGCGGCGGCGGCAGCTGGCAGTGGCGCAACAAGGTCAAGCGTGAGTTTGACGTCCTCTACAGCAGCCTCTCCTTTCGCATCAAGCTGACGAACTTTGGCCACTTGGGTCTCTTTCCCGAACAGGCCGAAAACTGGACGTGGATCCGCCATCAAGTCCGGCAGCGCATGCAGCGGACCAAAGGCGCCAATCTTCATGTCCTCAATCTCTTCGCCTACACGGGCGGCAGCACCATGGCCGCCAGCCAGGCGGGCGCCCACGTCGTGCATGTCGACGCGGCCAAGGGCGTGGTCGACTGGGCCCGACGCAATGCCCAGCAGAGCGGGCTGGCCGACCGGCCCATTCGTTGGCTGGTGGACGATGCGCTCAAGTTCGTCAAACGCGAAGTGCGCCGGGGCAGCCGCTATCACGGCATCATTTTCGACCCGCCTTCCTTTGGCCGGGGTCCCAAGGGCGAAGTCTTCAAGATAGAGAGCGACATTGTGCCCCTGTTGGACGCCTGCCGCCAGCTGCTGGCCAAGGACGCGCTCTTCCTGCTCTACAGCTGCCATACGCCCGGCTTCACACCCCTGACCCTCCAGAATCAGCTGGACGAATTGATCCACCGGCGGGCCGGCGCTTTTGAGAGTGGCGAGATGCTGGTCCACGACCGGGCCGGACGCCCCCTGCCCAGCGGCGCCTATGCGCGCTGGCTGGCCGAAGAAACGGACGGATGACCACCGAACTTTCCAGCCCCCAGAATAGCCGGATCAAGGAGCTTGCCAAGCTGAGCAAGCGGCGCACACGCGATCGCCAACGCCTGACGCTGGTCGAAGGTACGCGCGAATGCGCCCGGGCACTGACCCAAGGCGTCACCCCGGTGGAAGCCTATGTTTGCCCGCCGCTCGTGGACGATGACGCTGCGACTACGGTCATTGCGCCGCTGGATGCCCTGGTGCGGGCCGGCCGCACGCGCCGCTTCGACCTGACGCCGGCCCTTTATGAGAAGGTCGCCTACCGGGGCGACAGCGGCGGCGTTCTGCTGGTCATTCCCTATGTCGAAACCAGCCTGGACGCGTTGCCGCCCGCCGCCAATCCCTTCTATGCCGTGGTGGAGGGCGTGGAGAAACCGGGCAATCTCGGCGCCATCCTACGCACGGCCGATGCGGCCGGCGTGGACGGCGTCATCATCTGCCACACGCCCGACCGGCCCGCCACCGACCTCCACAATCCAAACGTGGTCCGGGCCAGTTTGGGCGCACTCTTCAGCGTCCCCGTTGCCGAAGCGGCCACCGACGACGTTCTCGACTGGCTCCAGGCCCGGGGCATTGCGCTCATCGCCGCAACGCCCGAGGCAGCCGTCCGCTATACCGACGTCGCCATGACCGGTCCCGTCGCGGTCGCGCTGGGTAGCGAAGCGGCCGGACTAAGCGATCGGCTGCTGACCGCGGCCGAGGAGCGCGTGGTCATTCCCATGGTCGGCATTGTCGACAGCCTGAATCTTGCGACTTCCGCGGCGCTGCTGCTCTACGAGGTGGTACGCCAGCGGGATCGAGCGGAAAGGAATCAAACATGAGCGATCAACCCGGCGATGTCCTTCTGTCGGAAGAGGACTTTTGTGCGGCACGCTCCCTGGCGGCCGCTGAGCCCATGCTCGGTACGGCAATTGCCGGTGTGCGCTACTGGCTAGTGCTGGAATATCCCGGACCCTGGGGCGCGAAGGCCCTGGCCGAGAGCGGCCTGCCCGGTTCCGTAAAGGAGCGGCTGGCAACGCTGGAGCAGGAATTGGGCGCACGCGTCCAGTTCATCAAGCAGACCAATCCGGTGGCGGGATCGACGATCCGGCTCTATGTTGCCGATGCAGAACCTACCCGGCCGGCGCTGTTCCGCTTCGACCTGGCGAACTATACCGATCTCCTTGAGATCGATCTGGCCGGCCTGATCCAGGGCACGGTCGCCTACCAGGAACGGCGCAGCACTGAGCTTCTCTTCCTGGTCTGTACCAACGGGCGGCGCGATCGCTGCTGCGCCAAGTGGGGACTGCCGGTCTGGGCAGCCGGCCACGCCGTCGCACCGGAAGCCTGCTGGCAGACGACTCACATCGGCGGCCATCGCTTTGCGGCCACCCTGATCGCGCTGCCCCACGGTTTGGTCTACGGTCGGATCCAGCCGGGTGAAATGGCTTCGCTCCTGGCAGCGCACAGCTCGGGAGCATGCTATCGTCCGGATCGACTGCGGGGACGCACCACCTACAGCCCGGCGGTACAGGCCGCAGAGGGCTTTTTGCGCGCAGCGCTCGACGAACTCAGTTTGACCGGGCTGGCCCTGGATTCAGTCAGCGCAGCGGATGAGCGGACGCTCGTAGCGTTCACCCAGGACGGTGTTCGCCATACCGTGGAAGTAGTTGCCCATGCACCGACCGTCATCACGCCGGCGAGCTGCGGCGATGACAAACCGGGTGCCAAGATGGCATATCAACTGGCGGGCATTACTTCAGCACCTTGAACGAATCGAGGAAGCGGGCATTGACCTCTTCATCAACAATCTTGGTCGCAACAATGGCAGCGATCTGATAGACGCGGTCGCCGGCCAGCACAAAACGCGCGTCGATGACGCCGTCGCCTTCGGCCACCGAGAGGCGCACGGCGCGCCCCGGATAGCCGTCTACCTCTCTGACGGAATAATCGAGCACCTCACCACCAACGCCGGCCGTCCCGCGCCCGGCAAAGTCTTCCAAAATCGCGTCAGGACTGTATTCGCCCAGGATCGCCTCATCCAGCGTCGTATAGCCGACCATATACGCCTGAGGACCCCGATCCACCATGAAGACTGTCTGTTCCAGAACGCCGAAGCCGGTCGGAACCTGGTTGACTTGCATTTCGGGCAGGCCGGGCATGAGAACATGAAAGCGGCCGTCCGGCCCCAAAAACTCCTGCCAGGTCAACGACCAGCAGGCAGCCAGCAGCAGCGGCAACAGTATCAAGACGCCCCGTCGTACAATCCTGCCCATGCTGACTCCTTATCGGTTTATGGCGGCACTGCTTCCTACGGCGCGTGCCGCCGCGCATGACCGCCGGTGTAGCCGGCTTCGGCTGCGGCAGCGCCGGGCCGTCGAATCCGCGCCGGGCTTACGGAAGAGTTTCGAATCTGTGGTAAACTCTGGGAAAATCATACACCATGTACTGTCGGGATGAAATTGGACACGTTCAGCGGGTGGGACCAGCGGGCACGTCCGGTTTGAATATCCTCATGATAAAGGCTCGCTTGACGTATGAAACCTGAAAGAATGCTGGCCGCGGGTTTTGCCGCCGGCCTGATTGGTGCAGTAGCCGTCAACAATCGCGCCCAGCGGGGTCGGGTTTTCCTGCCCCTCCGTCCCGGGCGGGTGGCCTCGGCCCTGGTGACCGGCGCCTCCTCTGGAATCGGCGCTGAGTATGCCCGTCAGTTGGCAGCCGGCGGCTATCGCGTGACGCTGGTGGCGCGACGAGAGGAGCGTTTGACCGCCCTCCAGCAGGAACTGCTCGATCGCTACGGCATGGAGAGCGACGTGCTGCCGGCCGATCTGAGCACGGATGCCGGCATCGATACTGTGGTCGAACGGATCCGCGCCATGGACGATTTGACCGTCCTGGTCAACAACGCCGGCTTTGGCACGGTGGGTCGGCTCGTCAATGCCGATCCTGCACGCCAGACGGAAATGGTCCGCCTGCACGTGCTGGCCACCATGGAGCTGACCCAGGCCGCGCTCCCAGGCATGACCGGGCGGGGCAGTGGCGCCATCATCAATGTTTCCTCCATAGCCGCCTTCATCCACATGCCCGGCAACGTCAACTATTGCGCCACCAAAGCCTACATCAACGCCTTCTCGGAAACCCTGGCGGCCGAATTACGCGGAACCGGTGTTCAGGTCCAGGCTCTCTGTCCCGGCTATACGGTGACCGAGTTTCACGATAGCTCTGAATACGCCCGTTTTGATCGCAGTCGCTCGCCCTCTTTCCTGTGGATGTCGCCCCGGGAGGTTGTCACTGAGTCGCTCCGCGCGCTGGAGCGAGATAACGTCATCTTCGTGCCGGGCCTCGCGTACAAGAGTGCAGTCGCACTCCTCAGCACACCGGTGCTGGGAACGCTGGCTGCGCAGGTGGCCACCCGTTTTCGCTGAGTTCGTACAGAAGCCGATCCTCCGGAAGCCGATCTCCGGAGAAGGAAATCTACTGATTACCGATGAACCAAACCCAATCGCTCACCTTCCAGATTGACGGCATTGACTGCGCCGACTGCGCCCGCACCATCGAAAACGGTGTCGGCCGGCTGGAAGGCGTAGGAAGCTGCCGGGTCAACTTCACCAGCGCCAAGCTCTACGTCGACGGTTCGGCGTCGGAAACGGCGATCGTCGCCCGGGTCCGGGAGTTGGGCTACGACGTCGCCGCGCCCGACGTGGAGGTCATGCCGCCCCAGAATTTTCTGCAGTTCATGTGGTCCCAAACGGAAACCCGCCTGGCGCTTCTCGGCGCGCTGCTGATTGTCCCCGGGGTCGTATTGGGTGAGATCATGGGGCAGGAGTTGCTCTGGGTCAACATGCTGGCCCTCGGCGCGCTGGTCGCTGCCGGCTGGCCCATCGCGCGTAGCGCCTGGCGCTCTCTCCGCATCAACCGTGCCATCACCATCAACGTGCTCATGACCGTCGCGGCCGTGGGTGCAGTCCTCATCGGCGCCTATGTGGAGGCCGGCATGGTCATGGTGCTCTTTGCCATCGGCGAAGCGCTGGAAGGCTACACGACCGAGCGGGCGCGCCACTCCATCCGCAGCCTCATGGAGGTTGCGCCGGAGACGGCCACCCGGATACGCACCGCCGGGGGCGAGGTTACCCACGAGGTCGTCGACATTCACCTGTTGGAGCCGGGCGATCTGATTGCTGTCCGTCCGGGTGAACGGATCCCCATGGACGGCGAAGTGATCGGCGGTACGTCGAGCGTCAATCAGGCGCCCATTACCGGCGAAAGCCGCCTCTTGGAAAAGTCTGCCGGCGACCGGGTCTTCGCAAGCAGCATCAACGGGGCCGGCGCGCTGGAAATCAAGGTGACCCAGCCGGCCGAGAACAATACCATCAGCCGGGTCATTCGCATGGTGGAAGAAGCCCAGGAGCACCGCGCGCCGGCCCAACGCATGGTCGATCGCTTCGCCGCGATCTACACGCCGGCCGTCATGGTGCTGGCCATTCTGGTCGCCGCAATCCCGCCACTTTTCTTGAACCAACCTTTCCTCAACCCGGGCGACGGCTCCTTTGGATGGCTCTACCGCGGGCTGGCCCTACTGGTCGTTGCCTGTCCCTGCGCGTTGGTCATCAGCACGCCGGTCACCATTATCAGTGCGATTAGCAACGCCGCGCGCCGGGGCGTCCTCATCAAAGGCGGCGCCTACCTGGAAACCCTGGCGTCCATCGATGCGGTTGCCCTGGACAAAACGGGAACTATCACCTACGGCCGGCCGACCGTCCAGTCGGTGCGCACCCTGGAGTGTGCCGAGGCGTCGCTTTCGGACTTGGTTGAGGACGGGGCCGGCTGCAGCTGCGACGACGGCT
>CAYZLP010000184.1:5704-8176 GCA_964478635.1 uncultured Caldilineaceae bacterium | reverse complement strand
CGCTACCGGAACCGAGGAAGAGCAGCGCCTTGAAGAAGGCATGGGTAATCAGATGGAAGAGCGCCGGCACATAGGCCCCGACGCCGATCGCGGCCACCATGTAGCCCAACTGGCTGATGGTTGAATAGGCCAGGACCCGCTTGATGTCCCACTGGGCAACAGCGATGGTTGACGCAAAGAGGGCCGTGAACGCGCCCGTATAGGCCACAAAGGTCATGACGCCGGGCGATACTTCGCCGGCCACCAGGTAGAGCGGGAACATGCGCACCAGCAGAAAGACGCCGGCGGAAACCATGGTCGCAGCATGAATCATGGCGCTGACGGGCGTGGGACCTTCCATGGCGTCCGGCAACCAGACGTGCAGCGGGAACTGGGCGCTTTTGCCGACCGTACCGAAAAAGATCAGGAAAGCGATGACGGTAATAATGGGCAAGTCGGCGCCGATAATCGGTACCCGCACGACCGTCTCGGCCAGGTGCTCCAGGTTGCCATAGGCCAGGATATTTTTGAACTCAAGGCTGCTGGGCACGCTGTAGACATAGAGGATCATCATGCCGATGAACATGATGGCATCGCCGATGCGCGTCGTCATAAACGCCTTGATGGACGCCGCCTGGGCCGACGGCTTCTCATACCAGAAGCCGATGAGCAGGTAGCTACAGAGGCCCATCACTTCCCAGAAGATGAAGAAGGTCAGCAGGGAATTCGAGACGATGAGGCCAAACATGCCCGTGGCGAAGAGGCTGATGTAGGCCATGAAGCGGCTATAGCGCGGATCCTTGTGCTGGGCATAGGAGACCGGATACATCTGGGGATCCAAGTGGGCCGGGAACGTCATGTAGCCGCTTGAATAGATGAAAATCATCAGGATCAGAAACGCCGCCATGAAGAGCATAATCGCATTGGCCGGATCGACCTGGTAGCCGATGACGATTTCGCTGAGGCCGGTGGGAATCGTATAGAGGGCTCCATAGACCGGATGCTCGCCGAAATGCGGCGTTGTAAAGACCGTAAAGGCGATCGGCCAGGCGATCAGCAGGCTCAACACGGCGCCCGTAATCGCAGTCAGAGAACTGACCGTCTTGTTGCGATTCAGAAAAAGAATAATCACAACAAATGCGAGAAACGGCGGCACCGGGACGAACCAGGCCAGATTCAGAAATCCTTCCATTGCTCAAACCTCGTCTCGTGGTTTATTCCGCCCAATCGATGGCGGGAGCGTCGAAAAGTGCGAATTATTGCGAATTCGACGACGAGCTGCGCCGAAAGCTGTAGATCAAGTTACCGACTGCGTAACCAACCAGCGCGCCCACCGCGGCGTACACCAATAGCAGCAAGTCGTTGGCTACACTCATCTGCGAACCGACAAAGATCCCGCCGGACAATCCCAAAAGGGACAGCAGGATTAGATTACGCTGCTCGGCCTTGCGCTTTCTTGCTTCGACCAGCAGGTCGGCCGCATCCCGAAAATCGGGCTTGTACTTGACGATCTCCTTGAGCGCATGGGCGGCGCCGGTGAAGTTTCCCTGGGCCATCTTGTCCACGGCCAACTGATAGAGAAACTCACACTGTTCTTCCAGACTGCCGGAAAGCTCCTGCTTAGGCATCGGTCACGCGCCGCTAACCATGCAGAACGTCCAACTCATCCAGTTGTACCGTTTGCCGCGTGCGGTAGACCGAGATGATCAGCGCCAAGCCCACGGCCGCTTCGGCTCCGGCAATGGCAATGACGAAGAGCGAGAAGACCTGACCCGCCAGCTGTTCCATCGGCGCCAAAGAGCCATAGCGCCAGAAGGTTACCAGATTGATGTTCACGGCGTTGAGCATCAGCTCAATGCCGATCAGCACGGCAATGGCGTTGCGGCGCGCCAGCGCGGCATAGAGACCACAGCCAAAAACAAAAGCAGCCAGCGCCAAATACCAGGTTTGTGGGACCATCGAACTTTCTCCCCGTCTAACGGTTATATCTTGCGTCTCTCAGACCATCCGGCATCGAGGCGAGGGGACGACTCTCCCGCCGCCAGTGCCGTTAGCGGTCACGCGCCAACAGCAGCGCGCCGGTCAAGGCGACCAGCAGCAGCAGGGCCAGCAATTCGAACGGCACGAGATAGGTCGTTACAAACGCCATGCCCAGATTCGCAATCAGCGCCTCACCGTCCGTGATCTCCGCCGCAACGTCCGGCCAGGGAATCTGGAAGACGACGCCCAAGACGACCAGGAAGAAGAGAATGGCAATCAAGCCGCCCGCCAGGGCCTGGCGATTGAGCTGGGCCGTGCTGCCAAACATCATGCCCCGGGTCAACATGATGGCGAAGGTAATGAGTGTCGCAATCGCACCCACATAGACCAGAATCTGGCTTACGCCGACAAACTCAGCTTCGAGCAGAAAATAGATGCCGGCCACGCCAAAAAGCGTCGCCACCAATCCCAACGCGCTGTGAAAGAGATTTCTGGCCAGCACCGCCCAGAGAG
>CAYZLP010000184.1:0-5604 GCA_964478635.1 uncultured Caldilineaceae bacterium | reverse complement strand
TCTGCGGCGAAAAGCTTCATGGCCACCATTTGCCACAAAACCAGGGCCAGCACCAGGGGAACCAGAATCTTCCAGGCAAATTGCATCATCTGATCGACGCGCAGGCGCGGGAAGGTTCCCTTGATCCATTGGGTTACGAAGTATACGGCAAAGGCTTTCCCCAAGAAATAGAAGAAACCGAGGAAGGGAAGCTGATCCACGAAGGGACCCTGGTAGCCGCCAAAGAAAAGCATGACTGCAATCGCACCCAGAAAGAAACTGTTCAGGAACTGGGCCAGGAAGAACATGGCGAACTTCATGCCCGAGTATTCGATGTGGAAACCGGCGATCAGTTCCGATTCGGCCTCCAACAGGTCGAAAGGCGTTTGCTCGGCTTCCGCCAGCGCGCTAATAAAATAGATGAGTGCAGCGGCCGGGACGATAAAGACAAACCAGCCGAGCCCCACGTTGAAGCCGAAGAGGTTGAGATCCTGTGCTGCGGAGAGCGTACCGAGCTTCATGCTACCGACCAGGAGGACCGGCACATACATGGCCAGAACCATGGGGATTTCATAGCTCAGTAACTGGGCCACAACCCGGAACCCGGCCAGCAACGCGTACTTGTTGTTGCTGCTCCACCCGGCCATGAGGGCGGACATGATGCCGATGGCGCCCAAAGCGACCAAAAACGGTACGCCCACATTGAGATCGGCCCCCACCAGACCGGGCGCCCAGACAATGACGGTCAAGGTCAGCAGCACGCCGAATACGTCGAGCACAGGCGCCAGATTATAGGAAAACTTGTCGGCGTTGCTCGGCGTGATGTCTTCTTTAGATAAGAGCTTGAGGGCGTCAGCCACGGACTGGAAGAGACCGTAGGGACCCTGACGGTTCGGCCCGATGCGGTCCTGGATGCGGCTGATAACCTTGCGCGTGATCCAGATCAACATCAGGGCGGTGACGAGCGCGCCATTCACCAGAATAAAGGCGCCAATGCCATAGGAAACGAGGCGGGCAGGCCCCTCAGGCGCCCCGAGATTTACCTGGAGCTGGGTAAGCGCATCACTCCATTCCCACATACTTGTCTCCTCCACCTTCGTAAGCGATTGCTGACGTCAAGACAAGACTTATTCCCACTCAAGGGCGCCTTTGCGCCACTCGACCAGCAAGCCAAGCAGCAGAATCAGCACGAACGTGATCACGGCAACCGTAGAGAGCAGGTTCATCTGCTCAAAGGCCAGGGCGATCGGAAAAAGGAAGATGACCTCAACATCAAAAATCAGAAAGATGAGGCCGATCAAATAGTATTGAGCCCGAAACTGAACCCACGTATCACCGATGGTCTCGACACCACTCTCATAGGTGTCGTTCTTGATCGGATCGGGCCGCCGCGGTCCGAGAAAATGACCGATGGTAATTGCGGCAACGGGGATGATTAGCGCAATCGTGCTCAAGATGAGAACAAACAGATAGTTCTGCAACATTGCCATAGACCTCTAGAGTGGTTATCTGGCGTTTAAGCCGGCAGTTCTCGGCAGTTTTACGGTCGACTGCAGACGAAATCAGCGCCTCGTCCGCCCTGTGACTCGGGAGCTTCTCAAGCTTCAAATCTACATGATGCAAGCAAAGCACGCTATGCAAGCTGGGTTGGAGGGTCAGACCCTGACTTGCATCGTTATCATCACGATTACAATCGCGATTGTAATCGTGATTTCTATCACGGTTACCATGCGGTTGCGCTGCCGTCCGCCATGGATTGTGTAGAATTGAACAAACTTGCGGCCATGATAGCACAGCGCCCGGATAACCGGAAAGAATCGATCAGAAAAAATGCATGAATCTCTGCCGGCCCATTTGTAACGGATGGCACAAACGAACGTCAGCCATTGTAGCACAGCCTACAAATCACCTCAAAAACAACATCCGGCAACGGACAACTTAAGCCATATGTCGGATGTACCTTTTTTCACAAGCCCCAAGCCGCAGAATTGACAGCCCCAATCGCTCGTGATAAAATCTACAATCGCTGTCAGACAGTAGGTCACAGACAGAAGCATGCAGTAGATCGAAACTAGTCAGTCTCAATAGCGTACACGGATGTGCCTTATTGACTCAACACAAGACAAAGGTGTTGGGTCAATCTTTTACTTGGCAGCCGTTCCGGCCCGAAACATTTGAGAGGTAGATGCGTGGCGATCGACTATCTTCCCTTGCTCATCCTGGTGATTGTAGCAGCCATCTTTGCCGCAATCGCCATTATCGTCCCCACCATATTTGGCCCCAAGCGCGACAACAAGCAGAAGAAAGAGCCCTATGAATCGGGCATCATTCCTTTTGCCGATGCACGCCGTCGCTTTCCGGTAAAATATTTTCTGGTGGCCATGCTCTTCATTCTCTTTGATATTGAAGTCATCTTTCTTTATCCGTGGGCGGTGGTTCTGCGTGACCTGCGCTGGCTAGCCATGGTCCCGATGATCTTCTTTTTGCTGATCCTGATTGTCGGCCTGCTCTATGAGTGGAAAAAGGGTGCGCTGGACTGGGAATAGGCTGCGCCCAGTCCTTCACGGCCGACTCCGGCTTGACCGTCCTTCCTGTGTGAACGCCCCGGTTGGGGCCTGAAACTTGAGGTATATCGATGGGTCTTGAAGAGAAAATTCCTGAAGGCATTCTCACGACTTCGCTTGAAAGTCTGGTCAACTGGAGCCGCCAGAACAGCACCTGGCCGCTCCTCTTTGGTCTGGCCTGCTGTGCGATTGAGATGATCGCCAGCGGTACGGCCCGTCACGATATCGCCCGCTATGGTTCGGAACTCTTCCGCGCCAGCCCCCGCCAGGCCGACTTGATGATCGTCTCCGGCCGGGTCAGCAACAAGATGGCGCCGGTCATCAAGCGGATCCACGATCAGATGCTGGAGCCCAAATGGGTGATCGCCATGGGGATCTGCGCCAGCGCCGGCGGTCCGTTCAACAACTACGCCATCATTCAGGGTGTGGACAAGATCATTCCGGTGGACGTCTACGTTCCCGGCTGCCCGCCGCGCCCCGAGGCGCTGCTGTACGGGCTGGATAAGCTGCGCGAAAAACAAAAGCGCGAAACCTTCGCCCAGTATGCCCAGGCCGGCCGGCAAACCATCCAGACGCCGGCCGATATTGAGTCACTGGCAGCCTTGAGCAACAAGCAGATCGCCTAGGATATCGGAGCCGCACCATCATGTTGAATGTTTCTCCTACCCGCCGTGCGTACGAAACCCTGCCGGGGTTGAACGATCCGTCCATCCCCGCTGTGGCGCCATTGCCCACCGGCGAGACGGACGATACGCGTCGCATTGTCGAGCGCTTTGGTGAGGATATTCTGGCGGCCGGTCTCCATAACGGCCAGCAGATGATTTACGTCAAGCCGGAGCGGCTGGTCGAATTGGCGGAGTTCGTGAAAAACGAACCCCAACTGGCCTATGAAGCCCTGATCGACGTCTCTTCCGTCGACCGATCCGAACTGCCCATCGCGACCGGGGACGAACGTTATCACACGGTCTATCAGCTCCGTTCCTACCAGCGTAAGCAGCACCTGGCCGTCATCTGTCCCCTGGAGAACACCGAAACGCCCGTGGCCCCGTCGCTGGCGCCGATTTTCAAAGGCGCCATCTGGCCCGAGCGAGAAGTCTTCGACCTCATGGGCATCGCTTTTGCGGATCATCCTGATCTGCGCCGGATTCTGATGCCGGCCAACTGGCCCTACCATCCCCTGCGCAAGGAAATTCCCCTGGGCGGCGAGGAAGTGCCCTTCTCCCTTACCTTCGACGATCCCATGTTTGAAACGCTGGGCAAGCAGGTTCTGCCTGCCGAGAGCGTGCCGCCGACTCTGCCGCCGGGCATGAGCCGAGAGAACATGATCATCAATATGGGCCCTCACCACCCTAGCACCCACGGCGTGTTGCGCCTGGTGGTTGAGCTGGACGGTGAGACGGTCATCAATGTCGACCCGGATCTGGGTTTCCTTCACAGCGGCTTTGAAAAGACGGGCGAAAACAAGCGCTATAAGGATTTCGTCTATTACACCGATCGCATGGACTACATCTCGGCCATGAACAATAACTTCGGTTATGTGCTAACGGTCGAGCAGATGATGGGTCTCGAAATTCCGGAGCGCGCCCAGGTCATCCGCGTGATCATGAGCGAGTTGCAGCGCATTGCCTCCCACCTGCTCTGGCTGTCCACCCACGTTCTGGACGTGTCGGGGACGGGCATGAGTCTGCTCATGTACGCCACCCGGGAGCGGGAGCGCATTCTCGATCTCTTCGAAATGGTCTGCGGCGCCCGGCTGACGACGAGCTACATTCGCATCGGCGGCGTCTGGGCGGACCTGCCGCCTGCCTTCATCACCCGCCTGCAGGATTTCCTGGCAGTCATGCCGGGCTATATTGACGACTATGAAGGCATGCTGACCAACGGTCCGCTCTGGGAAGAGCGTCTCCAGGGGGTCGGCCGCATCAGCCGTGAGGAAGCCATCAACATGGGCATGACCGGCCCAATGTTGCGCGGCTCGGGCGTGGATTGGGACCTGCGGCGGGACATGCCTTACAGCGGCTATGAAAACTACGACTTCGTCGTGCCGGTGAGCAACGACGGCGACTGCTACGGCCGCTACGTCATCCGCATGGAAGAGATGCGCCAGAGTCTGCGCATCATCAAACAGGCCCTGGCCAACTTGCCCGACGGACTCTACAAGACGGATGATCGCAAGGTCAGCCTGCCGCCCCGGGCCGAGTTGGACGTGAGCATGGAAGCGCTCATTCACCATTTCAAGCTGGTGACTGAAGGCTTCCGCGTGGCGCCGGGTATGCGCTACCATGGCATCGAGGCCAGCAAAGGGGAATTGGGCTTCTTTGTCTACAGCGACGGATCCGGCAAACCGTACCGGCTCCACGTGCGCGGCCCGAGCTTCAACAATCTCTACGCCGTCAGCATGATGAGCCGCGGTCATATGCTCTCCGACATCGTGACCAATATCGGATCGATCGACATCGTCCTGGGCGAAGTAGATCGATAGAACGCGGATTGGGCAGATTGGGCGGATTTCCGCTGATTTTTCTATTTGTTGGTATGTATGGTGCTCATCTCCCGGAGTGCAAACGTGCTGAAATATGCGGCGCTTACAGAACAAATTATTGGTGCCTACTATGCGGTATATAATGAGCTAGGCCATGGTTTTTTGGAAAAAGTGTATGAAAATGCCATGGCTATTCAACTCACAAGATTGGGATTACAGGTAAGGCAGCAACCTCAAATCCAAGTTTATTTTCATGGTACTGCGGTTGGTAATTACTTCGCCGACCTGGTGATCGAGCAAAAGGTAATCGCCGAAATCAAGGCGGCAGAAGCAATTCATGAAGCGCACAAAGCGCAATTGACAAACTACTTGCGCGCAACGACTTGCGAAGTCGGATTTGTCTTCAATTTTGGGCCGGAAGCTGCTTTCGAACGCCGCTTCTTTGGCAATGGCAAGAAGCGCGGAACCATCCGGTAATCCGCATGAATCCGCCCAATCAGCCAAATCCGCGTTCTATAGATTAGGATGTCACCATGGTGCTATCAGAAGCTGTACGTTCCGAGATACAGAAGTGGATTG
>CAYZLP010000183.1:0-8178 GCA_964478635.1 uncultured Caldilineaceae bacterium | reverse complement strand
GCATGGCAACTTGTATGACTGAGCCTGCGACGACCCCGACGGGAATGGCGAGGGTTTTGCTGGTCGATGATGATCCTGCGTCTCGCCTGGCACTTCAAACCGTCCTTCGGGCCGGCGGCTACGACGCTGCGCGCCAGGGCAGACGTGTCCGGGCGCTCATCGGCTATGTCCCCCAGGAGCTGGCCTTTTACAGCGATCTGTCGGCGCTGGAAACTGCCCACTTCTTTGCCGCGTTGCGCCGGGCCGACCCGGCCGAAATTCCGGTGGTCCTGGCCAAGGTGGAGCTGACCGAACATGCCCATAAGCCGGTCGGCGCACTCTCCGGCGGCATGAAGCAGCGCCTGGCCCTGGCTCTGGCCCTCCTGGGCGAGGCGTCGATCCTCGTCCTCGACGAGCCGACCTCCAACCTGGATCGGGCCGGACGCGATCATTTTCTCCATCTGTTGGCCGGCATCAAGGCCGAAGGGCGCACGGTGCTCTTCACCTCCCACCGGCTGGAAGAAGTGGCCTATCTGGCCGATGAAGCCTTGGTCATGGCGGACGGCCGGGTGACCCGCCGCTGTGCCGGCAGCGCGCTGGCCCGCGAGCTGGGACTGCAGCAGACGGTGAAGCTGCGGCTGGCGCCGGAACTGCTGGACAATGCGCTGGCCCTGCTGCAGGATCGGGGCTTCGCAGCCCGGCGCAACGGGGCCGGGGTGCTGGTCGACGTGCCGGCCGGGGCAAAAGCGGCGCCCATCGATCTGCTGACCCGCAACGCGATTACCGTAACCGATTTCGAAGTGGAGTAGCCCAATGTCCATCTCCATTGTCTGGCACATCGCACGCAAGGAGCTGCGCGACGCCGTGCGCAATCGCTGGTTCCTGCTCTACACCGCGGCGTTCGTCGGATTGGCCCTGGCCCTCTCCTACCTGTCGCTGGCCGGCGCCGGCATCACGGGCATGGCCGGCTACGGGCGCACTGCGGCCAGCCTCATCAACCTGGTTTTGCTCATCATCCCGCTCATCGCCCTGACCATGGGTGCGCAGACCCTGGCCGGCGAGCAGGAGCGCCGCACGCTGGCCTACCTTCTCGCGCAGCCGGTCACGCGGCTGGAGATATTCTGCGGCAAATACCTGGGCCTCGCCCTCAGCCTGCTGGCCTCCGTGGGGCTTGGTTTCGGCATATCGGGGCTGGTCCTCGCCTTCAGTGGAGCCGCCGGCGATCCGTTTGCCTATGCAGCCCTTGCCCTCCTGGCCTACCTCTTGAGCCTGATCATGCTGAGCGTCGGCTTCCTCGTTTCATCCTTGACCCAGCGAGTCGGTGTGGCCATCGGCGTCGGGCTCTTTCTCTGGCTGGTCTTCGTTTTCGTGGGTGATCTGGGTTTGATGGGCACGGCCATGAGCATGCAGGTTCCCATCGGGACGCTCTTCTGGCTGGCCCTCATCAATCCGCTGCAAGTCTTCAAGATGGCGGCCATTCTGCAGCTTCAGGCCACGCTGGACGTCCTGGGGCCTGCGGGCATCTTTGCCGTGCGCGAATATGGCCAGGCCCTGTTGCCCATCTTCGCCGCAGTGACCGCCGTCTGGATCCTGCTGCCTGCCGCCACGGCCTACGGCGTCTTTGCCCGCAAAGCGGATCTATGATGGCGGAACCGGTTAGAAAGGAAGTGAAATTCATGGCTAGACGCAGCCAGTTTTGTCGGTCAAGGACACACCGACTACAGAGAATCGGATGCCTCTTTGCGTGCCTGGCAATCGTGATGTTGCTTGCGGCGTGCGCCCGCGGGCAGACCGAGATCGGTCCGCCGGAGATTCGCTACGGCGAGGACGTCTGTGCAGCCTGTGCTATGATTATCAGCGACCCGCGTTTTGCGGCCGGTTATGTGGTCGAACGGAAGCCCGGACGCTATGAGAGTCTGGCCTTCGACGACATCGGCGACATGCTGACCCACCCGGCCCGCACGCCGGACGCGAAAATCGTCGCCTGGTACGTTCACGACTATGTCGGCGAGGAGTGGCTCGACGCAACGACCGCGCACTACGTGGTCAGTCCGCAGATCGCCAGTCCCATGGGGCACGGGATTGCGGCCTTTGCCACGCTGGACGCAGCCGAGGCGCTGGCTTTGGAGACCGGCAGCACGGTGCTGACCTGGCCCGCGCTTGAGGAACACGCGGCAGCGACGGCCGGCAGTATGCACAATCACTAATTGACTACTGTAATTTTATGTCAATCACGAGCATTGGGGAAGTGAGGAGCTTCGCATGAACCATCGATTTTCAGTCCTGGCCTTGCTCTTGGTTCTGGCGCTTGTTCTGGGTGGCTGCGGCGGCCAGAAAGACGCACCGGCCGCCGACGGCGCAACCGGTGACAGTTCGGCGGGCCAGGAACAGGTCGCAGCCGGCGCAGGTGACTCGGCCGCGGGAGCAAAGCTATATACTCAGTCCTGCGTCGCCTGCCACGGTCCCGAAGGTATCGGCGTTCAGGGATTGGGTAAGCCGTTCACGACGAGCGAGTTTCTGACGACCGTGAGCGATGAAGAACTGATCGCCTTCATCAAACAGGGCCGCGATCCCTCCGACCCACTCAACACCACCGGCGTCGCCATGCCGCCCAAGGGAGGCAACCCGGCTCTGTCGGATCAGCAGATCGCAGATATCGTCGCCTACGTGCGCACGCTGCATGAGTAGGGGGCGGAGTGTGGCACAGAGGCTGGCTCTCTATGCCACACTCCGCGCCTTTCTATGCCATCTTGCTTCACATAGTCCCTCGCTTCACTCGAACAGGCTCAGAGTGTAGGAGATTCCAACCCTTGGCCGCATTTGGCACTCCAGAACGGTGCTCCACGTGCTGCTGGACACCAGCTTCCGCTGTAGGCGTGCCAATTCGACGAGTCCATGCGCTGCCAGGGCTTTTGTTAAATGTTCTGAGTTGCTAATCCGGACGCCGCGCCTATGATCTCGACGCTTGTGATCGTGACGGGATTACCCACCGTGTTTCGCAGGGGCATCAACCTTGTTTTCAACATGCTAAACCTCCGGTTCAGAACGCATTCTTGGTTGTCGGCGTGCGACGGATGGCAGATTGGAAAAGTTACATCCTTGCCCTCCAAGCAGACTACGATTGCGCGCCAAACATCCCGCGCAGCACCACTGGCAACGGCGTCAACTCGACGCCAAACTGCGCCGGCAGATCGCCCATGTCGATGAACGTCTCATAGGTTTCCCAGGCGGACAGCATGTTGCCCGCAAGAGGAGGCAGCAGGGGCACGTCGCCGCCCGGTGGTACATAACGGACAGGCAACGGCTGTCCCATGGCCTGGCCGGCGACATCCACCACTTCGCGCCACGAGTAGGACGGTCCGCCGATCTCGATGCGGGCATTTTCCGCCAGCGGGTTCTCCACCGCGGCCACGGCGAAGGCGGCCACGTCCGCTTCGGAGATGTGCGCGTGGCGGTGATCGGCCTCACCCACTAGCGTCACCGGCGCGCCCGCCTGCAGCGGTAGGCCGATCACCATCCCGGCCCACACCTCGGTGAACAGGTTGGGGAGCAGCACGGTCCAGGTCATGTCGCTCGCCTCCAGCGCCTGTTCGCAGGTCGCCTTGATGTGAAACAGCGCAGCGGGATGACCGATGGCCCTGCCATAGGCTGAGGTATAGATGAAGTGGCGCACGCCGGCCTGCGCGGCCGACGCAATCAGGTTGAGCGTGCCATGCAGGTCAACCGCCTCCAGATCACCGTCACGCTTGGTCGTCGTGGCCGTGGTGATCACGGTG
The DNA here is from genome assembly GCA_964478635.1 of uncultured Caldilineaceae bacterium. Taxonomy (GTDB): domain Bacteria; phylum Chloroflexota; class Anaerolineae; order Caldilineales; family Caldilineaceae; genus JAGRCP01. Next base: position 4,423 of record CAYZLP010000183.1, on the reverse strand, counting down.
TCGATACCGGCGCAGGCTGCATCCAGTGAAGCGCGATCGGTGAGATCGCCCTTGACCGGTTGCGCACCCGCGGCGATGAGCGATTCGGCCGAGGTGGCCATGCCGACGGTCGCCATTTCGGAGGAGGGCGACGGGTCCCGCACCAGAATGCGCACATCCTGGTCTTTTGCCAGAAGATCGCGTGCAATGCGACCGCCCAGTGTGCCGGTCGCGCCGACGATAAGAATCATGAGTATCCTCCCTCTTGCGTGATGAAGTGTATGAGCGCCTGCGTATACGTTTCCGGCTGTTCCTGATGGATCATATGACCCACACCGGGGAAGACGGTATGCTCGCAGTGGGCCAACTGACCAACCGCTCGCTCCACATCCTGGGCATCCAACGCGCCGCCGACCTCAAGCTGTCCCGCTAACAAGCGCACCGGGCAGCGCACCTGCGCCAGCAGATCATTCGGCTCGTCAGGACCCAAGAGGATGCCGGCAATCAGCGGGTCCAGTGTGGCCGGGTCCAGTTGGTGGAGCTGCAGCGCCCGCTCGGCCACCGCTTCGGGGCCGACCAGGTCCAACAGGGTCTGTCCGGCGTCGTTGATCGGCATATGGCGGACAGACTCTATCATGTCCTCCAGCGTCCCGTTCTGGGCGTGGTGCCGGGGGAGGAAGTCGTTCAGGTACATGAAGTAGTGATAGAAGCCGGTCTCGCCAAAGCGCGGCTGCCGGGTCATGTAGAGCGGTGGATCTTCGAGAAAAATGCCGCGCACCCGGTCCGGCGCATGCGCCGCCAGCCACACGGCAACCAGCCCGCCCAGCGAATGCCCGGCAACGAAGACCGATCCGCCGATTGCCGACTCGATGAAGGCCGCCACATCACGCCCATAGTCAGGCAACTGGTAGGCGCCGGGCGCTCGACCCGACAGGCCATGGCCGCGTAGATCCAGCGCGTAAACGTGCGCGTGCCGCTCCAGCTGGCGCATGAAAGGCAGAAAGCTCGAATGAGAGCCGGTGCTGCCATGCACGAAAAGCAGCGCCGGTCCCGATCCTGCCGCCTCGGCATAGTGGAGTCGTACGTAACTGAGTTCACTGAAATTGTGCTCAATCATTCAGACTGCTCCTCAATGGCAGGAAAAGCGGATGGGTTTTCGGCAAGTTGCGCGGCCACCAGCGCCGGCAGTTGCTCTAGCCCCTGGAATCGCCAGTTGCGACCGGTTTGGATGGACTCCAGTTCGCCCATCCAGACCGGCTCCGCTGCATCGGTTGCATCGCCGGCCGACTCACGCCAGAGGCGGACGATAAAGGAGGCATAGCGCGTCGGCTCGGCCATCGTGCCGCCCTCAGCCTCCAGGCCGAATCGGCTGCGGCACGATAGGCGACGGCCCCCACAGCTCGGTGGTGACGTCGGTGGCTAGCGTGTGCAGATCGGCGAGAACGGCCTGGACGGCCTCCGTGTCCTGCCAAGCCGCCCAGGCCGCCATCGTCTCGAATTCATAGGTGACGACGACCTGAAACGACCCGCTGGCCGGCCGGTAGGCGCGGAACTCGGTCACGCCGCCTGCCCCTAGCGTGCGCTGAATGGCGCTCTGTGCCCAGTCTGCGTAAGCCTCCGCCTTGTCAGGGTGGATGTTCCACTTGAAGCAGTACAGTACCATTGGTATTTCTCCTTATGTCTGGTTTTTCTAATGTGCGTCAGAGCTTTGCCGGGTTAACGGGAATGACCCCCACCCTGCAGCTCCGAGTGTACGAATAGCTCAAGGAAGCCGCCTGGGTTCGGCCGAAACTCGGTCGAGATTGTCGCCTGTCCCTGGCCGCGCAGGCCGGCATAGATCCCAGTGGCTGCCTGGACGACCCAGTTGCCCTCAGCCGTGATGGTTGAACAAAACGGCGGCAGAGGCGGCGGCAATGGTGGTCCCTCCTCAACTCGGATGACCTGCATCCGGACGGTGATGGTGTCCTCCGGCGTCGGACCGGTCAACACGGAGGTTGTGTGTATCGTCTTCCAACAGTTATCGAAGCCGCCGACGACATAGGTCTCGTTGACGTTGCCGGCGCCGGAGAACAGCCCCCCGGATGACCAAGTGCCAACGCCCTGATCTGTGGGGATGGGGGAGTAGATGACGTCGAAGGTGAAGCTCAGATCCTGCGGCGGCGAGGCGCCGGCCGGCAGGGCGACGCTGCACAATAGCAGGATCAACGCCAGAGTGAGGCCAAAACGAGGTGTATTGGATTTGCGTCCGCCAATCTTGGCAAACATGATCTGTCCCTCCTGTGGAAAGGCGAAAGAGGTGCGGCTTTTCCGCAGTCACCGCTATCGAATGGCCTCACCTTGCCGCAGAAGGGTCCGCAAAAGGTCCACAATTCCCCGTCACAGATACCCCTCAAGCTCCGCCAACGTGATTGCATGCCGCAGCGATGCTGCGGCTGTATTGGGATGGTCCGGCCAAGCGCTCACGGCGCGCGTCAGCGCTTGCGGCAACTCGCCGGGCTGACGACGCTGACTGGGGTGCAGGATGGCCTGGGCCTGTGCCGTGGCTGCAGCCAGGTCGCCACGCGCGGTGAATACGGCCAGCAATACCCAGTGGGCCAGCCAGCGGAAGGGATAGGGATAGTCGCCCCACAGGTCCAACGCCCGTGCCGCCTCGACCTGCGCCGCCTCGACCTGGCCGTGACGCAGACGCAGCACAGCCAGGTTGGCGTGGGCTGCCGCACGGTAGATCGGCATGTCCACCTGGTGCGTGAGGGCAAGGCTGCGTTCGGCGTAACGGCGGGCCTCCCCGGCGTCACCGAGAAAACGATACACGCAGGTCTGGTAGATCAAGCAGAGCACCTGCGTGTAGGCCAAGCCGTATGTCTCGGCCAGCGCAAGCCCGGCCAACAGAGGCCTCGCCGCTTCGGACGGCCGGTCCGCCCACAACAACCCAAAGCCCAGGCCGAATTGCGCCCAGGCGATGCGCGCGGGATCATCCATCTCCTGGGCGGCAACAAGGTGAGCTTCAAAGCTCTCGACCGTAGCTGTTGAAAGGCTGAAGTGCTCCCGTCGTACCGCCAGCTCGGTCAGTCTGTTCAGATAGCCGAGGCGGTGGGCCGCCGTACCGGCCGCTGTGATGACGGGTCCGACATCTTCCGTCAGCTGGGCGATCCGTTCGTAGTCAGTCTGGAAATACAGTACGCCCATGAGCGACAGCTGAATGTCCAGCCAGGCGTGCTGCCAGGCCGAAGTCCAATTCGGAGCGGGTGCACCCAGCGTTGCGACCGCCATGTTCACGGCCGCCAGCGCTTCGGTTGCCAGCATGCGGGCCTGAAGACTCTTGGCCACTTTGCGCTGCAAGACCGCGCGCGCCAGTCGTTGCTCCGCCGGGACGCGAACCTGCGCCGCAGCGTAAGCTTTTTCTGCTGCCTCATGTTGACCGCGCGCCATCAGACTGTCGCCCAGCAGCTCGAGCAGTCGGGCCGTCGTCTCGCTCTGCGGAGGGATGGTCCGTCGCAGGTCGAGCGCCCGCTCCAAGTGTTCGATGGCTTCCTGATGGGCAAAGAGTCTTCCGGCGGCCAAGGCAGCCTGCTCAAGACAGCGGATAGCCTGGCTGATATCCCCTGCGCGTTCGTAGTGTCTGGCCATAGACACCCAGGCTGGCTCGCCGCGCGACGTGAAGGCGCCGCCAAAGCCTCGGCCGCCCGCCGGTGCAGGATGCGCTGTCGCCAGGGGCTGATGACATCGTAGGCCACCTGGCGCACCAGGTCATGGCTGAAGTGCAGCGAATCGCCGGACACAAGCAACTGGCGGCCGGCCGTCTCATCCAACCCCTGCGCCGTTTCCATGTCAGAGCGTCCGGCGGCTGCCTGCACCAAATCGAAAGCCAGGTCAGGGGCCAGCACGGCGGCCGTCTCCAGGATCTGGCGGCCCAGTGGGCTGAGGCGGTCCAGTCGTCGTTGGATGGCTGCCTGCACTGTGGGCGCCAGGGGCAATTGCTCCGGAGGGTCGGCCAGCCGGTCGCCTTCCAGCAGCGCACGCAGCGTCTCCAACACGAAGAAAGGATTGCCGCCTGTAGCGTGATGCAGCCGTGCTGCCAGCCGAGACATGTTGGGCGGATGTTGCGGCAGGTAGGCCAATATCTTTGCCACCGCCTCTACCGACAAGCAGGAGATAGGCGTCTCCGCCAGCAGGCCGGGCCGAGCAAAGGCGCGTCGAACCGCCGCGAGACGATCGACGCCGGACACGGCGACGGAGCGCAAGCCGATGCGATCGTCGTCGGCTATGCGGCAGGTGGCCAGCAGGCAGACGCGGCTGTCTGCGATCTGGCGCGGCAGCCCCGCAAGCCAACTCAAGGTGGCAGGATCGGCCCACTGCAAGTCATCCAGACAGAGCAGCACGGGGCCGTCGTCGGCCAGCGCTCGCAGGCAGCGACTCAGGGCGTCGAAGAGCCGCGTCTGGGCCG
>CAYZLP010000182.1:0-8182 GCA_964478635.1 uncultured Caldilineaceae bacterium | reverse complement strand
CGAAAATTCGGTCATGTGTACGAAATGTCGACCGTAGTCTGAGAGCAGGGGGTGCAAGTGCGCCCCCTGCCCTTTTCGTAGATGTGGAACCCGGAAGAGACCATGGATTTGCTCGCATTTCTGCGCGATAGTCCCCCCTTTGATCAACTGACGGAAGCGGAAGTAGCTGCTGTTGCGCCCGCATTCGAGTTGGTCCGCTTCTCACGCGGCACGCGTATACTGCGCGAAGGCGGCGCGCCGAGTGAATACCTCTATCTGGTCTGGCAGGGCGAAGTCGGTCTAACGGCCGACGGACAGCTGCGCCAGGTGCTGGAGCAGGGTGACATTTTCGGCTACCCGTCCCTGTTGGGGCAGGAGGCGCCTGTCTTCGATGTGACCGCGGCCGGCGACGTCATTGCCTACCGTCTGCCCGAAGCACACTTCCGTGCTCTGCTCGATAACGCAGCCTTCGCCCGCTACTTCATCGGCAGCCTGGGGGAACGGTTGCGGACCGCGTTTGAACACGGTCGCTCCGTATCGGGTGAGACCATGGCCATGCCTGTGAAATATGTGGCCAACCTCACCCCCCTCTTTGTGCCCCCCGATGCCACGGTTCAGCAGGCGGCGCAGGCCATGCGTGCGGCCAACGCGACGTCGGCCCTCGTGCGCGGCGAACCGCGCGGCATCATTACCGACCGCGACCTGCGCAACCGGGTCCTGGCCGAAGGGTTGTCCGTGGAAACGGCCGTCAGCGCCGTCATGTCGACGCCTCTGAGAACACTGGACTCGGACATGCCGGTTTTTGGCGCCATGACCGTGATGCTGGAGGAAGGCATCCATCATCTGGCGCTGGTGGAAGAGGGCGAAGTCGTCGGCATCGTCAGCGCGACCGATCTCTTTCGGCAACAGGCCCGGGGCCCCCTTTACCTCCAGCAGAAGCTGGAACAGGCGGCCGATGACGAAGCGCTGGCCGGCTATGCCGACGATGTAACCGCCGCGGTCGACACCATGGCGCGCAACGGCCTGGATGCCGTCCAAATTGGCCGCATCGTATCGAGCCTAAACGACACCCTGGTCGCGCGTTTGACGCGGCTGGCGGAAGCGCGCCTGGGCCCACCGCCCGTGCCCTATGCGTGGCTTGTCTTCGGCTCGGAGGGGCGTTCCGAGCAGATGTTGCTCACGGATCAGGACAATGCCCTGGTTTACGAACAGAATGGCCCAGGCGTCCAGGAATACTTCGCCGCCTTGACCGAAGATGTGGTGAATGGGCTGCTGCAAGCCGGCTTTCCGCCCTGCCCCGGGGGCTATATGGCCACAAGCTGGTGCAAGTCGCTGGACGAGTGGATCCGCATCTTTTCCGGCTGGATCGATCAGCCGGTCCCGGCTGCGCTGATGGAAGCGGGCATCTTTTTCGACTTTCGGTCCGTACACGGTGCGCTCTCATTGGAACCGCTGGAGGAGGTGCTCACTTCGGCCCAGAAGAACGGCCTGTTCATTGCCCACATGGTCCGGGCTGCCCAGGATTTCAATCCGCCCCTCGGGTTCTTCAATCGCATCCGCAGCGAGGACGGCCGGATCGACATCAAGCATGGCGGCATTGCGCCCATCGTCGGTCTGGCGCGGGCCTGCTCCCTCGCGGCAGGCTCCCGGGAAAGATCCACGCTGGAGCGATTGGTCGTCGCCGCCGACGCCGGCACCATGAGTCGCCAAGGGGCCGAAAACCTGGCCGAGACCTTTCAATTTCTCCTGCGTCTTCGCCTACAGCAACAGCTGGTCGATATTCGGACCGGCAAGGCGCCTACCAATCACCTGCGCGTAAAAGAGCTCTCGTCAATGGAGCAACGACATTTGAAGGATGCTCTCGTGGTGATTCGACAGATGCAGGATGGTGTGGGCGCCTCATTCAACACAGGCGCAATGCGATAGCGACATGAACCGGAACTCTCTGACGGGCCAACGTCTCCTTGCCATGGCTATCCTGGGCGGACTGGCGCTAAATTATCCGATCCTGGCGCTCTTCAACCGGGAAGCTGCGCTCTTCGGCATCCCAGTCCTCTATCTCTATCTATTTGCGGTATGGACGCTGCTCATCGTCTTGCTGGGCTGGATCATCGAGCGGCGCTAGCTGAGCATTACGTTCCTGTCATGATCACAGACCTGTCCTGGTCACAGGGGTCGCATTCATACTTGGATATGGCGGTAATGAAGTAGGGCAGCATGCTACAGGGCGGCACGATTTTTCTCGTAATCCTACTCTATATGGGCATCCTCTTCGGGTTGGCCTACTATGGGGACAAGCGCGCCGATCAGGGACGCAGCATTATCAACAACCCGGTCGTCTATGCCCTGTCCATGGGGGTCTACTGTACGGCCTGGACCTTTTACGGCAGCGTGGGACGGGCGGCCACGACGGGTGTCGGGTTCTTGCCCATTTATCTGGGGCCGACCCTCATGGCGGCCCTCTGGTGGTTTGTTCTACGCAAGATCATCCGCATCAGCAAACTGTACCGCATTACCTCGATTGCCGATCTGATCGCATCACGCTATGGCAAGAGCCAATTTCTGGGCGGGCTCGTCACGGTTATCGCCGTGGTGGGAATCGTACCCTACATCTCACTGCAACTGGAGGCCGTGGCCACCTCCTTCAATCTGCTGTGGACCTATCCCGACGTGGACGGCATTGTGCAGATCGGCGAACTCTTCACCATCAGCGATACGGCCTTCTACGTAGCGATCATCCTGGCTGCTTTCGCCATCCTGTTCGGCACCCGTCACCTCGACCTGACGGAGCGCCATGAGGGTCTGGTCGCAGCCATTGCCTTTGAATCGGTCGTCAAGCTCGTCGCCTTCTTGGCCGTGGGAATCTTCGTCACGTTTTTCATGTATGACGGCTTTGCCGATCTGTTCGGCCGGGCCGGCGCCCAGCCTGAACTGCAGCGGCTCCTAACTATGCCGGAGCCCGGCGCACCCGACGCAGTCGGCCATTCATATGGAGATTGGGCCTGGTTGACCTTGCTTTCGATGATGGCGATTCTCTTTCTACCCCGCCAGTTCCAAATCGCAGTCGTCGAGAATGCCGACGAACGGCATCTCAACCGGGCCATCTGGCTCTTTCCCCTCTATCTGTTGGTAATCAACATCTTTGTTCTGCCCATCGCCTTCGGCGGGCTGCTGCGCTTCCCGGCCGGTCAGATCGACGCCGACACCTTTGTCCTGACCCTGCCGCTGGTCGAGGAGCAGGCGGCCCTCACACTCTTCGCCTTCATTGGGGGATTCTCCGCCGCAACCAGCATGGTCATCGTAGCGACCGTGGCGCTGAGCACCATGGTCTCTAACGACCTGATTGTGCCGCTGCTGATCAACCTCCGCGGGGTGCGCTTCAATGCCCGGGAGGACTTGAGTGGTCTGCTCCTGGGCATTCGCCGGGTGACCATCGTCGTCATCGTCTTCCTCGCCTATGCCTATCTGCGCTTGACCGGCGATGCCAACACGCTGGTCTCCATTGGACTCATTTCCTTCGCCGCGGTGGCTCAATTCGCCCCTGCGGTCATAGGCGGCATCTACTGGAAAGGCGGCACCCGGGCCGGCGCCATCACAGGTCTGACCCTCGGCTTCCTGATCTGGCTCTACACGCTCTCGCTGCCGTCTCTTGCCCCCGCCGGACGGTTGCCGACCGCCATTGTCAATGAAGGGCTCTTTGGCCTTGAGTGGACGCACCCCTATGCCCTTTTCGGTTTCACCGGGCTGGGTCCGGTCGCCCACTCCCTCTTCTGGAGCTTGCTCTTCAACGCCGGCGCCTACTGCGTCATCTCCCTGCTCGGCGCCCAGAGCGTGTTGGAACGCAGCCAGGCAAGCCGTTTCGTTGACGTGTTCAAGCAGTCCGGCAGCGCCGAAGGGTTGACGCTGTGGCGGGGCAGCGCCTCCGTGGAGTCGATCAGCGGCGTATTGCAGCGCTTCCTCGGCCTGGGCCGCACGGAGAACGCCCTCCGCAGCTACGCCCGCAGACGGGGGATGGAACTGCCCCTCGTCGGGACGGCCGACGCCGAATTCGTGCAGTATGCAGAAACGCTCCTGGCCGGCGCCATCGGCGCAGCTTCCGCCAATGTGGCCATTGCCTCGGTTGTCAAAGAAGAGGCCCTGGGCATGGACGAGTTGATGCGCATGCTCGACGAAACCTCCCAGGTCATCGCCTACAGCCGCCAGCTCGAACAGCGCTCCCGGCAATTGGAGCAGAAGTCCATCGAACTTGAGGCGGCCTATGCCGAACTGCAGGCCGCAAATGAACGCCTGCAGGAGTTGGACCTGCTCAAGGATGATTTCATCTCGACGGTGACCCATGAGTTGCGTACGCCCCTCACATCGATCCGCGCCTTCTCGGAGATTCTATACGACAATCCGACGCTGGACATGGAGCGGCGCAGCGAGTTTTTGGCCATCATCCTGCGCGAGAGCGAGCGTCTCACGCGTCTAATCAACCAGGTGCTCGATCTCTCCAAGATCGAATCGGGCGCCATGGAATGGAATATTACCGCGGTCGATATGATCGAATTGATTCAGGACTCGGTCAATTCCATGAGTCAAGTCTTCAGCGACCGGAATGTGGACGTCCAGCTTCACTTGCCCCCCGCCGCGCCGGCCGTGCACGTAGACGAGGATCGCATTCGGCAGGTGATGCTGAACCTGCTCTCCAACGCCAGCAAGTTCTGTGACCCGGGCAAGGGCCGCGTGATCGTACAATTGCGGATCGAGCCTGCACAGCTACGCATTGCCGTTTCCGATAACGGGCCCGGTATCCCGCCCGAGGCGCAAGCCGCCATTTTCGAGAAATTCCGTCAGGTCAACGACATCAAGCGGGGCAAACCGCAAGGCACCGGCCTGGGTCTGCCCATCAGTCGTGAAATTGTGGCCCATTTCGGGGGCGAGTTGTCCGTACGCAGCACGGCGGATGAGGGCGCGACATTCACCTTTACCCTGCCCCTGGCCCCGTCGCCGGCCACCGCCTAAAGGCTTGGCGGCGGCCTACTGCCGCAATCCTGTCGTAGCTTGACGTGTAGATATGCCGGACGTTTTGAATAGAGCGAGGAGAATCAGATGGCCAAACGAGTCCTGATCGTGGACGATGAGCCCAATATCGTCATTTCCCTGGAATTCCTGATCGAGCAGGCCGGCTACGAAGTGGCCGTGGCGCGTACGGGCGACGAGGCGATGGCAAAGATCGAGACCTTCTTGCCGGATCTGGTCCTGTTGGACGTCATGCTGCCGGGAATCGACGGTTTCGAAGTCTGCCAGCAGGTGCGCGAGACCCCGGCCTGGACCCACATCAAGATCATCATGTTGACGGCCAAGGGTCGGGAGGTAGAGGTTGCCAAAGGCATGGCCCTGGGCGCCAATGCCTACGTGACCAAACCCTTTTCCACCAAAGCGCTCCTGGCCGAGGTGAGTCAACAACTGGCCCAATCGCTGCCGGAGAATCTGTAGCGTCGGGAATGGGAACATGAAGCGCACACAACTGACCTACGTCATCGTTCTCGGCGCACTATTCTTTCTGGCGCTCGGCGCAGTTGCCGCCTGGGCGTTCGGTCTCTGGCTGGCGCGCAGGCCGGCGACCTTGACTGAGACGCAACGCCTGTTGCCACTGGGCGCATTTCTCCTCATTTTGCTCGGGGTCGGTTTCTGGCTCAATCGTTTCATCCAGGCCTACTTCTTTCAAGTGCGCCAGTTGAACAGCGAGGCCAAGCTCATACTCAACGCCAATCCGGCCCACCGCCTGGAGCCGGACGGCCCGGCCGCCGTGCGCGCGCTGGGGGAGACCGTCAATGCTTTCGGCGACCGCTTTGAGGAACTACAGGCCGATCGCGACGCCCAGATCGCCCAGGCCCGGGCGGATCTGGCGGAGGAGCGCAATCTGCTGGCTGCGCTCATGGCCGAACTCAGTGATGCCGTCCTGGTCTGCAACCGAGATGGGCAAATTCTGCTCTACAACCGGAGCGCGCGCCGCCTCGTGAACGAAGACGGAAGCGGTGGAGCCGGTTTTGTGGGATTGGGACGCTCTGTCTTTGGTCTGCTCGACCGCAACGCCATCAGCCACGGGCTGGAACAACTACGCTACTACGCGGAACGCGAGACGGAAGGCCGATCAAGCCCCCGGGTCGTGACCTTCCTGGCCGCTATGATCAACGGGCGCCTGGTCCGGGTACGCATGGCCGAATTCGGTGACGGATCCACTGAGGCAACCCTATCCGGCGGCTTCATTCTGACCTTCCAGGACATGACCCAGGGCATAGAATCCAGCAGTCGGCGCGATTTCATTCTCCAGCGTATGACGGAACAGCTGCGCGCGTCGTTGGGCGGCATCCGGGCAGCCATCGAAACGATCGAGGCCTACCCGGAGATGGAACCGGCACGGCGCTTTTCGTTCGACCGGGTCATCCGCGAGGAAGCGCAGAAGCTGAGCGCCGAACTCGATGAGACCATGTGGACCTACGCCCAGGATCTGAAAGCCCAGTGGCGCCTGGAGGAGATGCACGGCAACGATCTCCTCTGGGCCATCGGCCGTCACTTTGAACAGAAGCTGGGCGTGCGCGCCAACCTCGATCAGGTTGACGACGATCTCTGGCTCCGGGTGGACAGCTATGCCATCGTGCACGGCCTCACCACCGTCATGCGCCAGCTGAACGCCGAGTTTGACATCCGGACGGTCCGCCTCTGCCTGACCGCGGCCGGCCCAGGTGGCAGCGACGGTCTGCGGCTGGCCGCTTTCGACCTGGTGTGGCCCATGGGTGACTACGGCGCAGCGGTCTGGCGTTCCTGGAGTGAACGGGCTTACGTGGTGGATGAAGGCGACGCGACGCTCACCCTAAAAGAAGTGGCGGAGCGTCACGGCGGCGAAATCTGGTTCCAGCTCAATTCGGCCGATGAATCCGCCTATTTTCGTTTGCTTCTGCCCCTGGCCCAATCTCGCAGCCGGCCAACGTCGGCCCCTGCAACCGCCGGGGCAGCATTGGAGAGCCGACCCGAATACTACGATTTCGATCTCTTTCACCAGCCGGGACAGAAGCCGGAGTTGGATGAGCGAAAGCTGACCGACGTGACCTATACGGTCTTCGATACCGAAACGACCGGTCTCGATCCGGCCCAGGACGAGATCATCAACATTGGCGCGGTACGGATCGTCAACGGCCGCCTGTTGCGCCAGGAGGTTATCGACTATCTGATCGACCCGCGACGCGCCATTTCGGCCTTGGCAACCTCGGTGCACGGCATCACCAACGAGATGGTGCGGGGACGGCCTGCCATCGACGAAACCCTACCCCGCTTCGCACGCTTTGCGGAGGAGACGGTCCTGGTCGCTCACAACGCTGCATTCGATATGCGCATGCTGCAAAACTGTGAAGCGGCTACGGGCGTCCGCTTCATTAACCCGGTGCTCGACACGCTCCTCCTGTCGGCCGTCGTCCACCCGGATGAAACCGACCACAGCCTGGAAGCCATCGCCCAACGGCTGGGCATTGACGTCATGGGCCGCCATACGGCTCTGGGCGACGCGATCGTCACGGCCGAGGTCTTCCTCGGACTCATCCGCCTGCTGGCCGATCAGGGCATTACGACCCTCGGAGAGGCCCGGGCCGCCGCGGAGCAGACCTATTTCGCCCGCATCCAATATTGATCGAAACTGGCGGCCGTAGGGGACACCTCTTTCAATCTTGCTCGCCAAGTGCGCACGCCCACGTGCGCACCGACGGCGCATGAGTTGCAGCGGTCGGACCCGTTCGCACGTGGGCGTGCGCACTGGACGCAGAAACTATGATCTCGTAGCGCCTTCCGGTTAGATCACGCCCAACTCCCGGGCGCGCAGCGCGGCCTGGGTACGATCCCGCACGCCGATCTTCTGGAGGATGTTGGTGACGTAGTTTTTGACCGTTCCTTCGGCCAGAAAGAGACGCCGGGCGATCTCCCGGTTGGTCAGTCCCTGGGCCACCAGCGTCAAAATCTCGATCTCGCGCTCGCTCAGCGGCTCGGGCAGCCCGGCGCTTGCAGGACGAGCGGGCGGCGCCAGCCGGGCAAATTCGCTCATGACCTTGCGCGTAACCGCCGGATCGATGATGGCGTCGCCCCGATAGACGGTACGGATGGCGTCGGCCAGTTCTTGGCCCGAAAGCGCCTTGAGCAAGTAGCCCTGGGCGCCGGCCCGGAGGCCTTCGAA
>CAYZLP010000181.1:0-8192 GCA_964478635.1 uncultured Caldilineaceae bacterium | reverse complement strand
CACCGGCACCCAACCCGGCCCTGATGAAGGGCTGCCGGGTGAAGATCGCACCATCGACCTGCCGGGCTACGTTTCGCTGAACCTGGCCAACAGCAGCTTTAGCGGCTCGGGACGGACCGCCATCATGTCACCGGCCCTCACCTTCGGCCCCGATGCCGTCGGCACCTACAATATCGAGTTCCGGGTCGACGGCGAAGACGGCACGGTCCAGGATGACGACGTCTTGGGGCAGCTGACCATCGTCCCGGCCGAATGTCCAGTGGCCGTGGGCGACGTGACGCTCAACGGTCCCGACACGGGCATGACCGGCGCCGACTATGTCTATACGGCGGCAGTCGAACCGGCCGATGCCACGACGCCGCTGAGCTACGTCTGGTCGCCCGAACCCGTGAGCGGCCAGGGCACGGCCGTGGCTTCCTACCGATGGGAGACGGCCGGGGAGAAGCCGGTGACGGTCAACGTGGAAAACTGCGGCTCCTTCGGCGGCGCGACCAACCTAACGCGCATTCGCACGACGGAGTCGCCCGATCTCGCCATCGTCAAAACGGGACCGGCCGTGGCCGAAGCGGGCGAGCCTATCACCTACACGCTGCGCATCACGAACAGCGGCGCCATGACGGCCACCAATTTGGAAATCACGGACGTCCTGCCCGCAGGCGCGGTCTATGAGGGTGGGGGTACACTGACCGGTGATTTGGTCGTCTGGAACCTGGCGGCACTGGGCGGCTATGGAGCGACGGCGGATGTGCAGTTTGTCGTGTCCGCCAATGAAACCATCACCAATAGCATCATCAACGTGACGGCTGACGGCGACTATAGCGCCTTCCGCACGGATCCGGTTGTGACCCGGATCGTCGATGATCGGGCCGCAGCCGAACCCCTGGCGGACACGCTGCTGGATACCGGTGCGGCGAGTATGACGACGGTGGCCGAACTCCCGGCCGGCGCCGTGGCCAATCCGACGACGCTTACGCTCGACGAGCAGATGGCGCCCGCGGAACCGCTGCCGGCCGGTATGCAGTTTGCCGGTCGAGCCTTCTCGCTTGCAGCCTTTACCGACAACCGAGCCATGCCCGGTATGACGCTTAACGAGCCCATCTCGCTCACCGTCGGCTATGACGGCCCGACGGTAAATGGATCGCTGGCGGCAGCCGGGGCGGATGCAATGCTGACGCTCACCTACTGGAACGGGAGCAGCTGGCAAAGCAGCGGGATGGCCTGCACGCCCGCCGGCGCGCCCGACACGCTGACCTGCCGCTTCGACACGCCCATCGCCACCGAATTCGCGCTGGTCTTGCTGGACGAAAGCAGCGTAGTGGAGAGTGTGTTCTTGCCAATTGTGAAGAAGTAGGGGGGGTTAACGATTGAAGATTGAGTAGCGCGCGTCTCGCCATTCCGAGCACCTTGGCCAGATGGCGAGACGCTGCGCCGCCAATCTTCAACCTTCAATCTTCACAAGAAATGCCACCCCATACACTGCCGCCCCTGCCAACAGCACGACCTGATAACCGAAGAGCATGGCCAGGGCCAGGCCGGCCGCGGCGCCGGCGACGCTGAGGACGCCGTTGACGGCCCAGGCCAGAGGGACCAGGCGCGGCTCCCCGTGGCCCACATACTGCAAGCCCAGCGGGAAGGGCGCGCCCATGCAGAGAGCGAGGGGCAGAATGGCGCCGCCTGCAAGCAGGAGCCGCCAAGAGAAGGCGGTCCCCATTGCGGCCTCCTGCAGCGGCAGCCAGCCCAACGCCCACAAGACGGTCAACACGATCACCCCGCCAAGCGCAACCCGGACCGGATAGCGGACGCGTGTGCTTGCCAGACGTCCGAAGAGGAGGCTGCCCAGGCCGCCGCCGATCAAGAGCACGCCCAGGACAGCAGCCAGCGTGATGCTGGGGTGACCCAGAAGCAGACGCGTCTGCTGGATCAGCCCGATCTCGACCAGCATGAAGCCCGCGCCCAGCGCGGCGAAGTAGAGCGGCGAACGGCGCAGGGCGCCGACCGCGGTCACCCGGCGCGTGTAGAGCGCCGTGGCCACGCCGCCAATCCCCACCAGCGCCAGCAAGCCCACAAGCAAGTTGGTGAGCGCTGCGGGCAATCCCGGTTCGAACTGGTAGAAAAAGGGACGGTTGTCCGTCACGGGCGCCAGATTATTGGGCGAGGCGGCGATGACCGACGCAAACGATTCCTCACCGGCTGCGACTCCATCCAGGGGCGGCTGGGCCAGGACTTCGGGCAGGAAGAGGGGCGAAAATCCGACCTCCCGAGCGACCGCGCCAAGGGAGAGGGCATCGTCCCGGCTGAAGGGGCTATTGCGCACCATGAGCAGGGGAATGGGTGGATCGGTCCGGCCGTCCAGGAGCGTGATGACGTGCCGCAGCGCGTCCGCGTCGCTCAGACCCCGGTCATTCAGAACGGCCAGCGCCGTGCCCAAGGCCCGGGACAGGGTGGGTTCGTCGTAAAGCTTGATGGCCAGCATGCCGTCGGGAGACAGGTGGTCCAGGTAGTCGGCAAAGGCTTCGACCGTAAACGCGCTGTTCTCCACCAGGGCCAGCCCGCCCCGCTCTGCGGCCAGGGTCACCACATGCGCGAGAAAGATCAGATCATACTCCGCATCCGCCCGGGCCAGGACGCTGCGCCCTTCATCGACCCAGATCTGAACGTTCGGCTGATCGTATAGATTGCCGTTGTAGTCGGCCTGTTGCGCGACCATGTCCACACTGGCCCGGTTGACTTCCACGCCGTCGATCTGCGCCGCGTTGCTCTGCAGGCCGAACCAGACGTCGAGCCCGCCGCCGGGACCGATGACGAAAACCCGTTGCGGCTGCTCGGTGGCAAAGGGAAAGAGGCCGATGTCACGCCAGAGGGCCGGATGACCGGCCGCCGGCGGCATGACAGAGCCGGCCGCGCCGTCCATGTAAAGCTCGTAGGGCCGGCCGTCGCCGGGATCGATGAGATCGGTCCGGGCGACGGCGTCCCACTTACTGTCGATCACGACGGCGCCGGCTGCGAGCTGCGCCACCAGAGGTTTCTCACCGGACAATCGGGCCAGATCAAGGGTCAACCAGCCGCCCCAGACCGTCCCGGCTAGGAGGGTAAGGGAAAGGGCCAGCGGCGCCCAACCGGCCAGACGCGCGCCGTCATCCCAGAGCAGAGCCGCCAGACTGAACAGCGCGGCGGTGACCAACAACGCGAGGGGTAGCTGCAGCCCATCGATGAGGGGCACGGCCAGCAACGCGCCCAATCCGGCCCCGCCCAGATCGGCCGCATAGAGGCGGGGACTCTGATCGGATGCACTGCTGAAAAGCGTGGCCAGGGCCAGCCCCAGGGCCACGAAGGGTAGAACGGCCAGGATCAGGTGAAGCGCCTGCAGCGACGGTTGGGGCAGCCGCAGCACGACGGCGGTCACGATCAGCGTCGTCACGGTAGCCAACGCTGCGTAAACCGGCAGCAGCGCTCGCCGCCGCAGCCGTACCCAGCCTGTGGCCAGGGCCGCGCCCACACCGACACCCAGCACGGCCAGCGCCAGCAGGGCATAGACGTAGGGCGGATAGTAGATGAACGAAAAGAGCCGGGTTAGCTCAATCTCCAGCAGCAGCCCGCCGCCGGAAAGCAACCCCAGCCCCAGCAAAGTGCGATATGGCATAGATGTCCGCGTATTTGAACTTTGATAGACCGCGGATTGAGCGGATCGGGCGGATGTTCACGGATTTTTTTCTTTACGAAGAGCATCCGCGTCCATCAGCCAAATCCGCCCGATCCGCGTTCCATCACCGGTTGCGCAACCTCGGATCGAGCACGTCACGGAGACCGTCGCCCAGGAAGTTGAAGCCCATGACGGTGATCATGATGGCCAGGCCGGGAAAGATGCTCATCCAGACGGACTGACGGAAATAGGCCCGGCCTTCGGAGAGCATACGCCCCCAGCTGGGATCGGGCGGCTGGGTACCCAGGCCAAAGAAGCTGAGCGCGGCCTCGGCCAGAATGGCAAAGGCGAGGCTGAGGGAAATCTCGACGATCAGGGGCGCCAGAGAGTTGGGCAAGATATGTCGGGTGATGATGCGCTGGTTGCGGGCGCCGGTAGCCCGGGCCGCCTCCACAAACTCCTGCTCGCGCACGCCCATGACTGCGCCCCGGGCAATACGGGCGAAAATGGGCGTATAGACGATGCCGATGGCGATCATGGCATTGGCCACACCCGGTCCCAGCGCGGCCAGGATGGCGATGGCCAA
This sequence comes from uncultured Caldilineaceae bacterium, assembly GCA_964478635.1. Classification (GTDB taxonomy): domain Bacteria; phylum Chloroflexota; class Anaerolineae; order Caldilineales; family Caldilineaceae; genus JAGRCP01. The sequence continues at coordinate 3,966 of CAYZLP010000181.1, read as the reverse complement.
CAGAATGGCGGGAAAGGCGAACAGCACGTCCATGAAGCGCATGATCACCTCGTCCGCCACCCGACCCGAGTAGCCGGCGATCACGCCCAGGAAGGTGCCGGCCGTCGCCGCGATGCCAACGGCGATAAAGCCGACCAGCAAGGAGACGCGCGCGCCTACCAGAATGCGGCTGAAGGTATCGCGCCCGAAATCGTCCGCACCCATGGGATGTTCAAGCGACGGCGGCGCAAAACGCGCGTCAAAGTTCATCTCGTTGGGATCGTAGGGCGCCAGGGCCGGTCCGAAAGTGGCTGCCAGGATCAGAAAGATCACGATCACCAGTCCGATCATGCCCACCGGATGGCGGCGCAGCCGGTAAGCCGTATCCTGCCAGAACCCCCGCGGCGGCGTCCGCAACATCGCCGCATCCACTCTCTGCGCCTCAGCCTCAGTTTTCGCCTCAACCGTCGCCATCACGCATACTCCAATCGCGGATCGAGGAAGAAGTAGAGGAGGTCGACGCCAAGATTCACCAGGGTCAGGAGTACGGCCATGACCAGAACCGTGCCCTGCACCACGGGATAGTCTCGATCCAGCACGGCATCCAGGGCCAGCCGGCCCAGGCCGGGCCAGGCAAAGACGACTTCGACCACGACCACGGAGCTGAGCAGGGCCGTGATCTGGAGACCGATGATGGTCACGATGGGAATGAGGGCGTTGCGCAGCGCGTGGCGGCTGATGACCACCCGTTCGCGCAGACCCTTGGCCCGGGCCGTGCGCACGTAGTCCTCGTTCAGCACCTCCAGCATCGCGCTGCGGATGAAGCGCGTCTGGATGGCCCCGCTGATGATGCCCGCGGTCAGGGCCGGCAGGATGATGTGGGAGAGCCATTCCCGGGGGCTTTCGGTGAAGGGCGTATAGCCGCTGGGCGGCAGCCACTCCAGGGTCAGGGAGAAGAGGAGCACCAGCAGAATGCCCAGCCAGAAATCGGGGATGGTCACGCCGATCTGGCTCACCACGGAGGTGGCGACGTCGGTCCGGCTTCCCGGCCGCAATGCGGAAATGATGCCGGCGGGAAAGGCAATGAGCATGCCGATGATCAGGGCGAAAACCGTCAACTCCAAGGTCGCAGGCAGGCGGGCGCGAATCTGGGGGCCCACCGGCTGGCCCGTAATCAGGCTTGTGCCGAAATCGCCCCGCAGCACGCCGCCCAGCCAGTTGAAGTACTGGACGAGGAAGGGCTCGTTCAGCCCCATGCGCTCGCGTAGGGCCGCTACATTCTGCTCGTTGGCCTGAACGCCCAGGACGACCCGGGCCGGATCGCCCGGCACCAGCTGGATGATGGAGAAGACGGCAAAGGTTACGCCCAGGAGCACGACCACCGTCAGCAGCAGGCGCTGGAAAATATAGCGAAAGTTCACGGGTTTCTACTTCGAGTGAGATGGGTTATGGACCGCGGACATGGCGGATGCGGCGGATTTTCGCTGATTTTCTCACTCAAGAGATCAGCGAGGATCCGCCGCATCCGCGTCATCCGCGGTCTATCGCATTATTCCGCCAGCCAGACGGTCCAGAAATTGTTGGCCTGGTCCGGGCGGACGGTGAAGCCCTGCACCTGGGGTGAGTAGGCTCGAATCTCGCGCTTGTTGAACATGTAGACATAGGGCGCGGCGTCGACCAGAATCTGATCGGCCTGCTGGTAGATTTCATAGCGCTCATCGAAGTCGCTCGTGGCGCGGCCTGCGTCGACCAGCGCGTCGAACTCTTCATCGCTATAGCCGGTGAAGTTGAAGACCTGACCGGTGCGGTGCTGGAGATAGTAGTACTGATCGGCATCGATCAGACCGTTCCAACTGCAGATGTAGGCGTCGTATTCACCACCGCCTTCAAGCTCCAGCCATTCGCTCCATTCGGGGGCGAAGATCTCGGTCTGAATGCCGACCTCGGCCAGCTGCTGCTGGAGCACCTGGGCCGCGCGGACAGTCTCGCCGTACTGGACCGTGGGCATCAGCTGCATCTCGAAGCCGTCGGCATAGCCGGCCTCTGCCAGCAGTTCCCGGGCCTTGTCCAGATCCTGATCGTAGGGCTGATAGCCGAAATACCAGGGGCTACCGGTGCCGACCGGTCCTTGCAACGGATCGCAGATGCCGAAGTAGCCGGCCGCGCAGAGTTGCTCCCGGTTCAGGGAATAGGCGATGGCCTGGCGCACGCGCTCGTCGCCCAGCGGCTCGCGCTCGGTGTTCAGGCCGATGTAGTCGTAGGAAAGCTGAGGCGCGGTGGCCACGACCACGTCGGGATCCTCGTTGAGCGAATCAAAGTTCTGAGGCGCAATCGACAGCACCCAGTCGACCTCGCCGCCACGCAGTGCGGTTTCACGGACCGTATCATCGGGGATCGGCGTGATTTCCACTGCGTCCAGGTAGGGCAGGCCCTCCTGCCAGTAGGATTCGTTCTTGGTCAGCAGAATCCGCGTCGTGCCGTCCACTTCGCTAATCTGGAAGGGGCCGGTACCGATGGGCACGTTGATGCTGCCGTCTTCGTTGACGCTTTCCGGTGCAATGATGCCGGTCGCCTTGTTAAACCCAATCGATTGAGGGAAGATCGCATAGGGTTCGGGATGCGTCACCGCCACGGTATAGTCGTCAATCACCTCAATCGTGGTGCCTTCGGGGCCGACAACAGCGGAATTTCCCGAACCGGTAGCCGGATCCAGCAGGCGATCCCAGGTGAACTTCACGTCTTCGGCCGTCATCTCCCGGCCGTTACTGAAGAGCACGCCTTCGCGCAGCTTCAGGGTCCAGGTCAGGCCGTCTTCCGACTGTTCCCAGCTTTCGGCCAGCCAGGGGACCAGATTCAGGTCGTCATCATAGAAGGTCAGGGTCTCGATCACGTTATTGAGAATCTGCAGACTGGAATAGGAACTGGTCACATGGGGGTCCAGGCTCTCCCATTCATTTTGGAAGGCGGCGCGCAGGGTGCCGCCGGCAACCGGTTCGCCCGGCGCGGCTGCCTCGGCCGGCGCCTCGGCCGCGGCTTCACCGCTGCCCGCGTCCGCCGCCGGTTCGGCCGGCGCGGCGGGCGCAGCGCAGGCTGCCGCGATCGCCAGGATCAGCAGCAGGGACAGGAAGAGGGTCACTCGTTTCATAATGGAGGCTCCTTTGTGGAAGCGCGGGCGACGCCAGCCCGTCGCCGACGACGGTAAATGCTCGGCACGCGGCCGTACTGCTGGCCGACCACCTGCACAATCATGCGAAGCAAGAAGCTTCGGATGGGGAAACGCGAACCTGGGGATACGCTATTCGCCCTTACGCTACCCGATGGCGGGGGATGTGTCAAGTCAGCCGTACAGCTCCACGCCCGTCAATTCCCGCTGGCGGCGTTCGACGAAGGCCCAAAGCTCGTCCCGGATCGCGTCGTCCAGGGGCGGGGCTTCGTACTCGGCCAGGAGCTGCTTCCAGATGCGGTTGGCGCGCACGGCCGCGTCTTCCCCGCCGTTGAGCTGCCACGTCTCGAAGTTCTGGCGATCGGCCAGGATGGGGGTGTAGAACTCGCTGCTGTAGCGATCCTGGGTGTGGGGCGTGCCGAAGTGGTGACCGCCGGGCCCGACCTGGGCGATCATGTCCAGGGCCAGGGTGACGTCGCTGACCTCCTGGCCCTGAAAGAAATGGGTGAACATGGCCAGGCTCTCCATGTCGATGATGACCTTCTCGAAAGAGGCCGTCAGCCCGGCTTCCAACCAGCCTACCGAATGCATGATGAAGTTGGTGTGGGCCATGACCGCCGGCCAGGTCGACCACATGGTCTCGTAGACCGCCTGGGCGTCGGGCAGCTTGGAGGTGTTCAGGCTGCCGCTGCCCCGGTAGGGCAGGCCGTAGCGCCGGGCCAGCTGCGCGCCCGCGGCCATGGCCCAGGCGCCCTCGGGCGTGCCGAAGGCCGGGCTGCCCGTCTTCATGTCGATATTGGTGGCGAAACCGCCGTAGAGCACCG
>CAYZLP010000180.1:4956-8196 GCA_964478635.1 uncultured Caldilineaceae bacterium | reverse complement strand
CGGAACTCAACGCCGGCACGCTCACGGCGGATCAGGCCGCCATGGCCAAGTGGTGGACCAGCGAGCTGCAGAAGCGGGTCATGGATGAGTGCCTGCAGCTCTTCGGCGGCTATGGCTATATGCTCGAATATCCCATTGCCAAGTTCTACCTGGACGCGCGGGTGCAGACCATCTACGGCGGGACGACCGAGATTATGAAGGAGTTGATCGGTCGGGGCATGGGCTTCTAGCGACAGACGGCTTATGCAATCTTCTGCAGCATCCTACCGGCATGCACGACCCATCGCAGACGGCATCTATCAGGTGCGGCTGCCGTTGCCCTTTGCCTTGAATCACGTCAACTGTTATCTGCTGCGCGAGGCGGATGGGTGGACGGTGTTGGATGCCGGACTAAACTGGCCGGCGGCGCGCGACGGCTGGCGCGCCGCCATGGCCGAACTCGGCTTCGATTTCCACGACATCCGCCGGATTGTGCTCACTCACATGCATCCCGATCACTTCGGGCTGTCCGGCTGGTTTCAGGCCCAGAGCGAGCAGACCGTCTATCTCTCGCCCCGAGAGGCTGAGCTGGCCCAGGACGTCTGGGTGAACAACAGCTGGCGCCCCGAGCGTATGGACGACTACTGGCGCATGGGCGGGATTACGCCAGAGGTGGCCGCTGTCGTATCTAGCCAGACGCTGCACCTGCGCGAAATGACCCTGCCCCACCCGGCGCAGATCGCCTTGATCCCGCCCGGCGCGCGGGTTGAGATGGGCGGCCGGCGGTGGCTGGCCATTCACGCACCCGGTCACAGCGACGGCCAGCTGATCTTCTACAACGAGGGTGAGCGTCTGATGTTGAGCGGCGACCAGGTGCTCATGAAGATTACGCCGAATATTGGTCTCTGGCCCTCGACCGAAGCCGATCCCCTGGGCCGTTTTCTTGTCTCCCTGCGCGAACTCATGCAGTTGGACGTGCGCCTGGCGCTGCCCGGCCACGGTCCCCTCATCGACGACTGGGACGGCCGTTTGCGCGAGCTTTTCGAGCATCACATCCGCCGCACGGCCCACACCTACGCCGCCATCGGCCCCGATGGCGCCACTGCCCTGACCGTCAGCCACCAGCTTTTCGACTACGCCAAATTTACCCAGCACGAAGTCCGCTTTGCCCTCGCGGAGACCCTGGCTCACCTGGAATACCTCGTTGCCCAAGGTGAACTACGCCGCGCGGAAAATGGGGTAAGGCTGTATGCGCGGGCGTAGGCTGTGAGACTTACACCAAAACCCCCTCCCTCACCACCGGCTCAAAGCGGGCCGTGAAGTGGCGCAGCACGGGCGGTTCTTCGATCATGCGGACGCCGCGGATGCGATCGCGCAGGCCATTGAGATATTCCAGAACTTCGGCCAGATAGTCCACATGGCTCTGGGTATAGACGCGGCGGGGGAAGGCCAGGCGGACCAGCTCCATCGCGCTGGGCTTTTCCGAGCCGTCGGGCTGACGGCCGAACATGACCGAGCCGATCTCTACGGCGCGGATGCCGCCTTCCACATAGAGCGCAACGGCCAGGGCCCAGGCCGGATATTCATTCCACGGAATGTGGGGCAACAGGCCGGCCGCGTCCAGATAGAGCGCATGGCCGCCCGTCGGTTTGACGTAGGGAATGCCGGCCCGGTCCATGCGTTCGCCGAGATAGGCGACTGAGCGAATGCGATAGTTGAGGTAGTCCTCCTCCAGCACTTCCTCCAATCCGACGGCGATGGCCTCCAGGTCATAGCCGGCAAGTCCGCCATAGGTCGGAAAACCCTCGCCCAGGATCTCCATGTTGCGACAGCGCATGGCCAGTTCGTCGTCGTTCATGGCCAGAAAGCCGCCGATGTTGGCCATGCCGTCTTTCTTGGCGCTCATGGTACAGCCGTCCACATAGGAGAACATTTCCTGGGCAATTTCCAGGGGCGTCTTGTCCCCATACCCTTCCTCGCGCTGCTTGATGAACCAGGCGTTTTCGGCGAAGCGGCACGCATCCAGAAAGAACGGCACGCCGTGGCGCCTGCAGATGGCGCTGGCCTCCCGGATGTTGGCCATGCTCACGGGCTGGCCGCCGCCTGAGTTATTGGTGACGGTCAGCATCACCAGCGGGATCTCATCGCCGTGGGCGGTCAGCGCATCTTCCAGAGCAACCAGATTCATGTTGCCCTTGAATGGATGGATTACCTCCGGATGGCGCGCCTCGGGAATGGGAATGTCGAGTGCAGTGGCGCCACGATACTCCACGTTGGCCCGCGTTGTATCGAAGTGGGTGTTGTTGGGAACGATGTCGCCTCGCTTGAGCGTCGTTCCGAAGAGAATGCGTTCCGCCGCGCGGCCCTGATGGGTGGGCAGCACGTGGCGGAGACCGGTGATCTTCTGGACTGCGGCCTCAAAGCGGTAGAAAGAGCGGGCGCCGGCGTAGGATTCGTCTCCCATCATCATGCCGGCCCACTGGCGGGAAGACATCGCCCCTGTCCCCGAATCGGTCAGCAGGTCAATGAGGATATCCTCGGCGTGCAACAGGAACGGGTTGTAACCGGCCGCGGCGATGGCGGTAAGCCGCTCCTCGCGGGTGGTGTGGCGGATCGGCTCGACGGTCTTGATGCGGAAGGGCTCAATGATCGTTTTGAAATGCATGATTGAATCTCCATGGGTTGCGCAGAGAAGTGGCGTGAAGCATTTGGGTTGTTGGGAAGCACTGTGCCAATTGTCACATGATTGGAACTTCGTACATTCCCGCCGGTTTTCGCGCGGGAAGAATGCATGAAGTTCAAGTGACGTCTCTATAAGTCTGCCCCGGCCGGTAATCCATGTCAAAGCCGGCCAAAATCAGCAGGGCGCTACCTGGGATCGGAATGCTGTGAAGGAGACTCGCACGGGCCCTACCGGTCGAAGCTTAAAATTACGCACTCATGGCGCGATATCGTGCGCGGCGAATGTGCACCTTTGGGTGTTATATAGACGACAAGCCGTAGCGCGTGGTAAAGACCTGAGTGAAGACCAGGGTCAACCGGGCGGTTTTTGCGGACTTGTCCAAAGAAAACCTGCAGAACCACCGGCGCAGATTTAAGTGGAGTTGCAGGACATGGTATGCTTGTTCCGTTTGTCTCTTCCCATCACACCGTCGTTTTGGGCGTGATTTGGCATTGTTCCCGCCAAATGTCGAACAACTTGGATATTGGAAGCCTGATTTCGGCGCAACGGAAGCGGCGGAATATTGGGCTGATATTGAC
>CAYZLP010000180.1:2496-4856 GCA_964478635.1 uncultured Caldilineaceae bacterium | reverse complement strand
TGGCTGGGCGATCGCGCGTTTCTGGAAACCCACGGCATGCGCTTTCCCTACGTGGCTGGTGCAATGGCCCGGGGCATCGGTTCGGAAGAGATTGTCATTGCCATGGCCCAAGCCGGCATGTTGGGTTTCTTTGGGGCCGGCGGCCTCAGTCTCCCCCGGGTGGAGCAGGCCCTGACTCGCTTTCGCACGGAGTTGGGAGATGCATTGCCTTGGGGCTGTAATCTGATCCACTCGCCGCAGGAGCCGGAGTTGGAAAACCGCCTGGTCGATTTGCTCCTGCGCATGGAGGCGCGCCGGGTCTCCGCATCGGCCTTTATGGCCTTGACGCCTGCAGTCGTACGCTATGCCTTCAGCGGCGTCGTCCGCAACGGGGCCGGCCGAATCGAGCGGGCGAATCACGTTTTCGCCAAGATTTCGCGACCCGAGGTCGCACGCCACTTCATGGCGCCGCCGCCGGCAGAGATCCTGGACGGTCTGGTAAGGTCCGGTTTGCTGAGTGCCGGCGAAGCCGAGCTGGCCCGGGAACTGCCCGTGGCGGAAGACATTATCGTAGAATCCGATTCAGGCGGCCACACCGACAACCGTCCCCTGGGCTCTCTCTTCCCCACCATCGCTCAGCTTCGCAATGAGATGATGGCTGAATACGGCTACGCAAGGCCCATCCGGGTCGGCGCGGCCGGCGGGTTGGGCACGCCCGATGCGGTGGCCGCCGCCTTTGCCCTGGGCGCCGCCTTTGTCTTGACCGGGTCGGTCAATCAGAGTTGCGTGGAAGCCGGCGTCTCGGACGACGTGAAAGCTATGCTGGCCAAGGCCGAACTGGCCGACATGACCATGTGTCCGTCGGCCGATATGTTTGAATTGGGTGTCAAGGTGCAGGTGCTCAAGCGCGGGACCATGCTCCCGGCCCGGGCCTCGACGCTGTACAACTACTATATCAAGTATGATTCCCTCGAATCGATTCCGGCCGATGAACTGGCCCGCCTGGAGCAGCAGATCTTCCGCCAGCCCGTGGCCGAAGTCTGGGAAAGCACTCGGCGCTTCTTCGAGGCACGCAACCCGGCCGAGCTGGCCCGGGCCGAGCGTGATCCGAAGCACAAGATGGCGCTGGTCTTCCGAGCCTATCTCGGACTTTCCAGCAAGTGGCCCATCGACGGTACGACCGACCGGCGGTTGGACTACCAGATTTGGTGCGGGCCGGCAATGGGCGCATTTAACGCCTGGGTCAAGGGATCGTTTCTGGAAACGCCGGCCAACCGCACCGTGGTTCAGGTTGCGCTCAATCTGCTGGAAGGCGCAGCCTGCATCACCCGGGCCGGTCAGTTCCGTACGTACGGCGTGCCGGTGCCGGCCGGGGCCTTTGCCTATCGTCCCCGTCCGCTGCAGTGATTTTGCCCTTGCCATTGCTTTTCGTCGTGACGTGATGCACGGTATACGCTTGCCGGCCGTGCGTCATGCTCGACCTGTGTGAGTTTGTCGCATTCCAAGAGGATCAAAAAAAGCACGATGAGTCATCAAAACGAATACCGTGAATCTACCGCCCCGCCCATCGCCGTTGTCGGCGTTAGCGCACTCTTTCCCGGCTCGACCGATGCCCGCGGCTTCTGGCGCGATGTGATGGAAGGGCGCGATCAGATTCGGGAAATCCCGCCCGAGCATTGGCTGATCGAGGATTACTATGATCCCGATCCCACTGCGCAGGACAAAACCTATGGCAAGACGGGCGCCTTTATGCACCCGATCGCCTTTGATCCCATGGCCTACGGCGTGCCGCCCAATGCGATCCAGCACACCGATACCAGCCAACTCCTGGGCATGATGGTTGCGCAGAAGGTTCTGGAAGATGCGGCCGAAGGCGCCTTCCCTCATGTTGACAAGGAGCGCATCAGCGTCATTTTGGGCGCCACGGGTACCACCGAATTGGGCGTCCACCTGGGCGCGCGCCTACAGCGCCCAATTTGGCTCAAGGCCCTGCGCGAGAACGGCGTTCCCGAAGACGAGGCGCAGGCGATCTGCGATCAGATTTCGGCGACGTACGTGCCCTGGACCGAGGCTTCGTTCCCCGGCATGCTGGGCAATGTCATCGCCGGGCGCATCGCCAACAAATTCGACCTGGGCGGCACGAATTGTGTGGTCGATGCGGCTTGCGCAAGCTCCCTTTCGGCCCTGGCCATGGGGCTCAGCGAACTCTATCTGAAGCAGTCCGACATGGTCATCGTCGGTGGCGTTGATACGCTCAACGACGTGCTTATGTATATGTGCTTCAGCAAGACGCCGGCCCTGTCACCCACGGGCGACTGTCGTCCATTCTCCGATCAGGCCGACGGCACGATTCTGGGCGAGGGGTTGGGCATGCTCGCCCT
>CAYZLP010000180.1:0-2396 GCA_964478635.1 uncultured Caldilineaceae bacterium | reverse complement strand
CCCACGATCAAGGTCGATCAGCCCAACGCCAAGCTGGAGGTTGAATCGAGCCCCTTCTACATCAACACGGAAGCCCGGCCGTGGGTCCGCAACGGCGATCACCCGCGCCGTGCCGGCGTCTCCTCCTTCGGCTTCGGCGGCAGCAACTTCCACGTTACGCTCGAAGAATATAAGGGTCGGGAACACGCCAAGGGGCGCTTCCAGGTTTCACCGACCGAACTCTTTCTCCTCAGCAGCGAGACGCCGGATCAACTGCTCGCTCAGTGCGGCGGCTTGATCGAAGGCTTCAACGGTGAGGCCGGTTTTCAGTTCCTGGCCCGGGAGACGCAGCTTGATTTTCTGAGCACCGAGCCGGTTCGGCTCTCCATCGTCGCCAAGGATTTTGAGGATCTGCAGACGAAGTTGGAGGGCGCCATGGCCGCCATCCAGCGGGCGCCGGAGAAGGCCCAGCGCTCGCCCGTCGGTTGGAGCTATTCGGGCAGCCGTGGGGAGGATGAACCGGGCCAGATCGCCTTCCTCTTCCCCGGCCAGGGCAGCCAGTATGTGGGCATGGGCGCCGATTTGGCCAAGGCCTTTGCCGACGTCCAGGCCATCTGGGATGAAGCTGCGAGTTTGGATTTTGAGTCAGGCCGGCGGCTGCACGAGATCGTCTATCCCATCCCGGTTTTTAGCGAGGAAGCCCGCATCCAGCAAGAAGCGACCTTGCGTGCGACCGAATGGGCTCAGCCGGCCATTGGCACCACGAGCCTTGGCTACCTGAACTTGTTGGTCAATCTGGGCATTACCCCGGACTGCGTGGGCGGTCACAGCTTTGGCGAGGTGACGGCGCTCCATGCGGCCGGCTCGCTGGATCGCAAGGCATTCTTCAACGTCGCGCGCAAGCGAGGCGAACTGATGGCCGAAGCGTCCGAGATGTTCCCCGGGGCGATGACCGCCGTCTTCCACGATGCCGAAACGCTCACCCAACTGCTGATTCAGTGGGATACGGGCGTGGTCGTGGCCAATCACAACGGTCCCGGCCAGGTGGTCATTTCCGGCATCACCTCTGCCATCGAAAGCGTCGAAAGCCGCTTTGATCGGGAGGGGATCCGCTATCGTCGCCTGCCCGTTTCCACGGCCTTTCATTCGCCCGTGGTGCGGCCTGCGGCTGCGCCTTTCCAGAGTTACCTGGACCATATTCATATGGCAAGCCCCTGGCTGCCCGTTTACGCCAACAGCACCGCCTCCCTCTACCCGACCGTTCCGGCGGCCATGCGCGAAACGCTGGCCCGTCAGATCGCGCGGCCCGTCCGCTTTGAGGAACAGATTCAGGCCATGTATGCCGCGGGCGTGCGCACCTTTGTGGAGGTGGGCCCCGGCACCGTCCTGGCCAACTTGGTCAACAGCTGCCTGGGCGATCAGCCCCATCTCGCCATCGCGCTTGACCGCAAAGGGCAGCACGGCCTCACCAGCCTCTGGCATGCCCTGGGGCAGCTCGCCGTGTTGGGCGTGCCCATGGACCTCGCTCGCCTATGGGAGAATATCGCGGCCGAGGCGGATCCTCGATTGGACAAGGCGCCCAAGCTGGCCATTGAGATCAGCGGCGTCAACTACAACAAACCCTATCCGCCCAAGGGCGGTGCTGCCGCCCTGCCGGCGCCTAATGCTGCCCAGGGAGCATATGCCAACGGACATGGCAGGGGGCGCAGCGTTAATGGCGTCAATGGTCAACCGCAGGCGCCGGTCGCTTCGCCGCCACCCGTGCCGCAAGTTCCTCAACAGGCTCCGCCGAGCCCCGAGCGAACGCCGGCTGAGATGGCGCCGACCCCTGTTCGGCCCACTGTCCGGACGGCCCCTCAGGTCGGCGAGCATCCGAATGGACCTGTTGCATCGCAGGAGACCGAGACCTGGGTGGATGCCATCCGCGAGCTTCAGCAACAGACGATGGACGCCCATTTGGCCTTTCTACGTATGGCCGAGCAATCTATTCTGGAGTTGGAATCCTTGATTGTCGCCGCGCCGGAAGGTGAGGGAGGAGCAGTCGTCCCTGCGCCGCCGGCAGCGGCCGAAGCGCCGGACCAGCACCCATTGCCTGTCGTCCCCGCAGCGCCAACCGTGCCGGCGTCCGAAACGGAAGCCGTTCCCGAAGAGATGGCGCCTCCTGCGCCCAGCGCGTCCACTGTCGAAGCGCCTGCTGCCACGATACCGCCCGTTACTGAGGCGCCGGCCGCGCCCCAACTAACGCCCGCTGCAGAAGCCGCGCTGCCCCCTTCGCCCCAGCCTCAGCCTTCGCCTGCCCTGCATGCGACGATGCTGGAAGTGGTGACCGAGAAGACGGGCTACCCGACGGAGATGCTGGAGCCGGAGATGTCGCTGGCCACGGACCTGGGGATCGACTCCATCAAGCGGGTGGAGAT
>CAYZLP010000179.1:5654-8206 GCA_964478635.1 uncultured Caldilineaceae bacterium | reverse complement strand
TGGCGATGAGCGGATCCAGTTCGATGGCAAAATCGATGGTGCGCTGCATGGTCTCCCGGGTTTCGCCGGGCAAGCCAATGATGAGGAAGGCGATGGTCTCCAGCCCCACCTCTTTGGCATTCTGGAAGGCCCAGCGAATGGTGTCGTGGTCCACCTTCTTGTCGATACTCTTCAAAATTTCAGGATCGCCCGACTCCACACCGAAGGCAGTCCGCCGCAGTCCGGCGTCCTTCAACAATTGGAGAAGCTCCTTGCTGGCCAGATTGGCGCGAATACCGTTGACGAAGATCCAGGGAACGTGGTTGAGATCATTCTCAATCAGCAGCGTCGCCAATTCCTCCAGGCGCTTGACCCGGATGTTGGCGCTGTCATCCAGAATGCCGATCTCCTGCGCGCCCAGATCGTCCACCAGGTGGCGCCATTCAGCCAGGACGCTTTCCGGGCTGCGGCTGCGCCACTTGATGGGCATGATGGACTGGCTGCAGAAGGTGCAGCGATAGGGACAGCCGCGGCTGGTCAGAATGCTAAAGCTGCGCGCGCCGTCCACGCGGTCGGTAGCCGGCTGCAGGTTAGTGTACTTTTCCATCTTGAAGAGATGGTAGGCCGGCCAGGGCAAACTATCCAGATCGGCAATAGGCGTCCGATCAATCGCGTTGTGGATCTGCCCGTCGCTCGTCTTGTAGGTAATGCCCAGGCAGTCATCGAAGACTTCATTTTCAGGATGCATGAAGGCTTCGGTGCTGTAGGGCTGGTCGTTCAAGAAGGCCTCGAGGCGATTGCTGATGTCGATCCAGGTCTCCTCACCTTCGCCACGCACGACGATGTCTACATAGGGCTTCTCGCAGCTCTCTTCGGGCAGCACGCTCACGTGGGGGCCGCCCAGGACGATGGGGCAATCATGTACTTCCTTGATGGCCCGAGCCGTGCGCCAGGCTTGCTTCACCTGGGGCGTGTTGGCCGTGATGCCGACCAGATGCGGGCGGAACTCCTGCACGAAATCGGCAACGCTGCGTTCCTCCACATCCGCGTCGAAGATGATCACCTCGTCGCCACGCGCTTCACTCACGGCGGCCAGATAGGCCAGGCCGAGGTGAGGTGTTGTTCGAGTGTCAATCGGAAGACGAAATTTCGGATTGATTAATGCGACGCGCACTGTCGTACCCTCCTAGTTACGAGGCCAAATCCTGCCGCCTCGAATCACAATGAATTCCCGAAATTTTACCACGAGCCCAGATAGGCCCCAAATTTCTATGAAGTCTTTGATAAAAATTAAGCGTCCATCGATCTCAATAAACGCCGACCGACAAATCCACGTCGTGGGCCCAGGCATCGATGCCGCCGGCCAGATTGAGCACGTTGCGCCAGCCCTGCTGCTGCAACCAGACCACCACCTGGGCGCTGCGAATGCCGTGATGGCACATGACGATGATCTCGGCATCTCGATCCAGCGCGACAGCCGGGAGTGCATCGAGTTGGCGCTGGGCCAACTCACTTAGGGGCGTTACGGCGATGCGCTCGTCTGCTATCGCAGCCTGCTGCAATTCGAACCGCTCCCGGACATCCAGCCAGACAAATGAGTCGCTGCGTTTGCGCTTCGCCTCCACTTCGCGGGGCGTGATCTCCGGTGCATCATAGGGGTTCGGCATGGATTCTCGCACCTTTGGCTAAAGCGTCGCTAGTAAATCCCGGCGGAAATGCCCCAACAGTTTCCACCAGTAGTAGAGGGGTCGAATTTCCGTCGTGGTACTGGTGCTGAGCGCCGTCGAAGCATTTACGCCGTCTAATACTAGTCGCCCAGCGCTGCCTCAGTCGGAACCCGACGATTATAGAGGGCTGAGATATCGATATCCGTGATGGCGTGAATGCCTGTGATCTCGCTGAAATTCTCTTTCAGCAGCCGTTGAATGCCCAGCTTCATGGTCAAGAGACTGATGGGACAGTCGATGCAGGCCCCCAACATCTTGACGTGGGCGACGCCTTTTTCATCAACTTCCAGTAGCTCCACGTCGCCGCCGTCCATGTAGAGCGTGGGGCGATAGTCGTCCAACACCTGCTGTATTCGCGCTTCTAACGAATTCTCGTGCATACCATTCATCTTTTCACTCTTGGGGTTGCGCGGTTTGTGGCCTTCACAGAAGGCCAATCCTTTCAAAAATCCAGTAGTTCACGATTTGGAGAAGGACGAGATTCCTCGCTGGCATTTTGCCGGAGAGAAAAGACCTATGTCAACCCGCTCGGAATGACAGATCGTGAACTACTAAAAATCGGATTTCTGGCGCGCAAACCGACGCAGGCAAAAGAATCTCCCAGTCTCTCGGTCTCACGAGGACAGCTCGGCTTGAATACGACGCGGCCATGAACCGTGAAAAGAGAAACCAGGAGGTTCGTTCGTACTGACTATACTACAGACCGCTTGGAATCTTTCCGAAAATTCTCTGTGGCGAACACTCTCGCTAGAGAAGAGTTGGGACTCACAACCAAATTTTCGGATAGGTTCTTAGTAGCCGCAGGTCTGTTCACCAACCTCTTCGCCGGTGTGGGTCTGGGCGGTG
>CAYZLP010000179.1:4482-5554 GCA_964478635.1 uncultured Caldilineaceae bacterium | reverse complement strand
TTAGTAGCCGCAGGTCTGTTCACCAACCTCTTCGCCGGTGTGGGTCTGGGCGGTGCGGAAGCTGCTGCCGCAGCCGCAGGAACTGACGGCCTGGGGGTTCTCGATATGGAAACCGCCGCCCATCAGGTTGTCGACATAATCGATGGTCGCCCCGTCAATGTAGAAGAGACTGGTATCATCCACAACGACCTTCATGCCGTGCTGGTCAAAGACCCGGTCGCCATCGCGCACTTCGTCGAAGGTCATGCCGTACTGCATACCGCCGCAGCCGCCGCCCTTGACGAAGACGCGCAACGCCTGACCTTCATCCAACCCCTTCTGGGCCATGACGCCGCCCAGCTTCTGAGCCGCAAGCTCGGTAATCGTAATGCCGACAAATGCACTTTCCAGGCCAATGTCGGTTGTCACTTCAGTCATGGTGGTATCGCTCATTTCTCGCTCCTGAATTTCATCGATCTCTATTTCAAACGCAGGACTATTCAACAAAGTTCACCAGTAGCTATACAGCCTACCTTGATAAAACACGGATTGTTCGGATGGAGCGAATCCGACGGATACATGCCAAAAAGAATCCGCAGAAATCCGCCCGATCATTCGACAGGCTCACGACATGTCCGGTATAGCCACGTTCGAGATTGGCCAGTCTGTACAGATACGATTGCAGAATCGATCAGCCGCCGATCTGATTCATGGCTCGATTCTCGGCAACTACACCCTCATCCAGCCCGTGGCCCCATGGTTTGTGGTAGGCGCCGTCCCGCATGAGAACGCGTAGTTCATCGAAGGTCGCGCCCTCGCGCAACGGCGTCAACAAATCTACCTCATTGTCGCGCAACAGACAGAGACGCAGCTTCCCATCGGCCGTCAGGCGGACCCGTCCACAGCCCTGGCAGAACGGTTCCGTCACGCTGCTGATAAAGCCCAACGTGCCTGCAGCGCCCGGAATACGGAAGGGCCGGCTCGGGTCAACGAAGTCGTAGCTGGCCTCTTCGAGCGGCCCAAAGACCTTTTCGACCATGGCCCGGATTTCCCGGAAGGAGACCACGTTGCTCTGCTGGAACTCCGTAATCTC
>CAYZLP010000179.1:0-4382 GCA_964478635.1 uncultured Caldilineaceae bacterium | reverse complement strand
AGCTCATGCCTGGGGCGGAAATGCATCTGCTCCGGCATGCAGTAGACGCAGCGCAGGTTGCATACGTCCGTCAGGCTAATCCGCAAATAGTTGATACGTCGCCCATAGCTGTCATGCATGGGCTCGACGGCAAATTCCGCCGGCAGGTTGGCAATCTGAACCCGGCCGTAGCCGTTCTGATAACCGCTTATCGTTTCCATGTTCCGGGGCGTGCGGACCTCATCGACGGAAAGCCCGGAAGACGCTGGTTGAATACCGGACTCTGGTGCTAGGCTCACAAGTCACTCCATTTTCAAGTCGGCCATCGCATCGGTCATCGGTCCTGCCGACCCTAAAATCCGATCGAAAATTCTCGATGATGAACCAGTCTGTCAGAGAAGACTCGGGACTCACAAACGAATTTTCGAATAGATCCTTGATAATTAGGCGATTATAGAGCAAACCAACCAGGCATGCAATCGACCTATCGCGCCCGGCGGCGACCTCATCACGACACGAACATCAATTCAATCGGGGTTCCCTGGGTAACCCGGTAGGTGCAGCAATGTTCTTCATCACGCATGGACTGCGTCCGCTCACAGTGACCACCAACGAGTTCGTCGATCAACTGCTGATCCATGCGGCAGATTTCAGGATGTTCGCCGGAAACGTCGGCGTAGGGGCAGTTGTGTTTGTGTAAGAGGAAGTGGCGCTCACCGCCCTCTTCCACCTGCTCCCAACGCGCCAGATAACCGCGCTCATTCAAGAAGTCGGCCACGGCGGCCAATCGTGTTTCCAGACCGTCGTCGGCCAGATTCTCCACGTCGAGTTCGCCGGCAATCTGGTGAGCAATCGAGGCGAAGGCCTGGTCTACCTGCTCGGCCGGCAGGATTTCCTTCATCTGGAGCACGAGCTTGCCGGCCAGGCTGGCGAAGTTATCGGGAAAATGCTCATTGGCTTCGGGCGTCAGGGCATAGACCTGCTGCGGGCGGCCTACGTTGCCCTTGCGCCGCAATCGGTCAACCGTAATCAGGTTGTCACCCTGCAGAATGTCCAGGTGATGACGCACGGAAACCGGCGCCATCTCCAGCGCTTTGGCCAGTTCGGCGACGGTAGCGCTGCCCCGCTCTTTTAGAATCTGTAGAATCTGCTTGCGTACTGCGTGCACAATCCCTTACCTTCGCCCCGAACGTCACTGCTGCAAACGGCCCTTGCCAGCACCAGCGCGATCAACAGCAGACAATCGATAGCATTTGGTGCGTCACTCGCGAGGCAAACTATAGCATAGCTGTCCCGTCCGGTCAATTTTTATAAAAATGATGATAATTATTCACGCAGACTGCCCGAATGCGCCTAATTTGACGGCGTGCTGCGGTCATAGCGGGCGGTGAGAGATTGCCCCTGGCCGTCACCGAACCGAGCGGCCAGCCGGCGCCCCTTCTCGGTAAGCAGATAGGTGGCGGCCGGAAACTTCTTGTTAGAAGCGATCACGCCTTGCCGCCGCAGCCGGTCAACCAGTGCTGCATCCACTTGGAGCGTCGCACCGTCCAGCTGGTGCAGCATATGTTGTTTGCGACCATCCAGAAAGCGATGATCCTTGAGCATGTGGCCAGCGGCCAGCGCCCGCACCAACGCTTTCTCCTCGCTAGAGAATCGCTGCCAGCGCCACATCATCCAAGGTTGTGAACGTAATCCTGCATGTCGCGTTGCGAGATCTTGACATATTTGTCGGCCAAGATCTCGTCCATCTCTGCCCCGCTCAGACGAATGCGCAAGATATCCAGCGCGTCCTCCGGCGACTGGCCATAGGCCAGCTTTTGCTTGCCATTCTTCATCTCGAAGAGGTACATGTAGTGGGGGTTGCTGAAGCTGCTCATGAAATGCTCCTTACGCCTTGATCAGCGTCCCCTCATACAGTTCGGAACCGTAGCGGATGTCGGCCAAGCCGTCGTTGATTTCGGCGTCGAAGCTGCCGGCCAACAGCTCCCGATAAAACTGATAGTCCACACCCTTCACCTTCTCGTCGTCCGGGAAGCGATGATAGTTATCCTTGGACATGAGGCTCTTGCCCTCGGCGATTAGCTGGTTGCCCAGGGCGGAACCGGGATAGGGCGCATAGTATGAAATGGACGGGAAGACCCGCTTCATGCGCTTGAGCATGCGCATGGTCTTGAAGGCATCCTCCCGGGTCTCGCCGGGAATGCCCAACATGATGTTCGACCAGAAGATGGGCGGCTCCTCGCCCTTGGCCTCCAATTCATCACCGATGCGATTCACGAGGTCGATAGTGAAATAGTTATCCTCTTCGGTGACTTCCTTGTTCAGCAGGCGCAGGATGCGGTCGCTGCCCGACTCAAAGCCGATGGAGATAGTCCGCCAGTTGGTCTCCTTGACCAGCGCCTCGAAGAGATCGGGCCACTGACGTACGGTGTCGGCCCGGCCGGCCGCCCAGTAGGACCAGCGCTTGCGCGCCTTGCGCGGATAGAGCTCCAGCCACTCGCGCAGCCACTTGGGATTCTGGAAGAACATGGAGTCATGGATGACAAACGATCCCACGCCATAAGTGCGGTCGAGATAGTTGAGTTCGTCGATAACGGCCTCGACCGGCCGGCGCCCCATGTTCGGAATATAGGAATTCTCGTTACAAAAGACGCACTGCCACGGGCAGACCCGGCTGGTCAGAATCGTGGCTACAGGTCCGGGTCCCCAGCCGCACTCGGGCTCCATGGGCCACTTCCACTTGAAGCGGCGCTTGATCTTGCGCCCATTGGGCTGGGGCCACAGTTCCCGATCGATCATGGGCCACTCGGCCATGGAGCGGGCGCCTTGCCCCTGGAGCAGGCGCGGGAACGAGTCGGGATCGCGCACCAGGTCCACAATCACATTCTCACCCGGCCCCTGACAGATCTTGTCAAACTCCTTCACTTCCACCATCTCATCAGGCGCCACCGTAGCATGCATGCCACCGGTCAACACCAGGCCTTCCGGATTCAATTCTTTATAAATCTGGGCGGCCTTCAGCGCTACCGGATAAGTATAGCTACGCACATTCATGAGCAGCTTGTCATAGCCCTTGAGCTGGGGCGCAAGCTGTTCCCAACTGGTCACAGTACGGGTCGATGCCAGTTCGGTCTGAATGCCGTTCTGGTGCAAAATCGTGCGCAGGAGGCCAAGCCCATGGTCCTGCCACTGCTCATGGGGTCCGCCCGGGTTGACGAGGTCACCCAGGTCGCCCAGATCGAGCCAGAGTATGTTCGATTTCGGCTGCTTGTCCCATGGCCAAAAACCAGACACGATAATCTTGCCTCCATCTTGGTGACGAAAAAATAAGCACATACGATCGAACAGCGAACCCTACGTGAGGCCATTAACCACGATCGTTGTGCCGTTTTCAAACGGCGGCAGTATACCACGAGGCGCAGGAAGGTGTCAATTATTATGAATTCCATGATAAATATTAGTCGCCGGCACAGGCGTCTTGTGAAAAAAATAACTTGACATGGGCATGACGGGTCAGTATAATCCGGGAACGTGTCAGTAAAGCGGTGGAAATTTGCCTCTGCTTCCGGCCTCCGGTACAATTCCAGGCAACTTTCTACATCTATAGTCAAGAACGAATTTGCGCATCAATCCCCATTCCGCCGGTCTGTCTCGCGACAATCTCTGCGTAAATCTCTACGTAAAGGGAATAGCTTTATGACAATAACACCCGTAGGCGACTTCCAGACCCTCAAGCAGGAACAGATGCAGCAGTATATGCACGATTCGATTACTGTTCCGGAAGAACTCAGACCCAATGTCTTCGTTACGACGCTCGACAAGGTCTACAACTGGAGTCGCAAGGCCAGCATGTGGCCCCTTCTCTTCGGCCTGGCTTGCTGCGCCATTGAAATGATCGCCACGGCCGCCAGCCGCTATGACTTGGCGCGTTTCGGCATGGAGGTCATGCGCCCCAGCCCCCGGCAGAGTGATTTGATGATTGTCTCCGGCACGGTAACCAAGAAGATGGTGCCGGCCATTGTGCGCATTTATAACCAGATGGCCGAGCCCCGCTACGTGCTGAGCATGGGCGCTTGCGCCACCGGCGGCGGCCCCTTCAAGGAAGGCTACGGCGTCGTCAGCGGCATCGACAAGTACATCCCGGTCGACGTCTACGTTCCCGGATGTCCGCCTACGCCCGAGGCCTTGATCTTCGGCCTGCTCAAGCTCCACGAGAAGGTGGAACGTCAGAGCATCGCCCAGGTGCCCTGGTATCGCAAAGATCAGAGCGAATTCATTCCCGTGCCGATCCTGGGCCCCGACATCTTCGACCCGCGTCAGGTGCAGTTGATCCGGGAACATACGCTGGGTGCGGGCGCCGCGACGGTCGCGGCCACCGCCGGCGGCATTACGCTGAAGCCGAA
>CAYZLP010000178.1:0-8219 GCA_964478635.1 uncultured Caldilineaceae bacterium | reverse complement strand
CAATCATCCGCTCCAACGCATCCAACCCCCGCTCGAGTTCGGGCATGGAGGGGCCGAAGCTGATGCGGCTGTAGTTGCCGTAGCGGCCGTAGGCCCGGCGCTGCTCCGGGTTGACGTCGAAGAAAATCCCCGGGACGGTGATCACCTTCTCTTTAAGCCCTTCCTTGAAAAAGGCCAGGCCGTCATTGAGGGGTTCGGGCAGCTGGGAAAGATTGGCCCAGACGTAGAAAGTGCCCCCGGGCTCGGCATCGGTCTGAATCCCCATGGCCCGCAGGCGCTGCAGCATGTAATCTCGCTTCTCGCGGAAGCAGTGCTGAATCGCCGCCGTCTCCTGATAGGTGTGTTCGGGGTCGAGCAGGCCGAGGACCTGGGCCTGGAAAGGGTGATTGGGCCCGCCGTCCAGAAAGGAGCCGGCGCTGGCGATGGCGCCCATGACGGCCTCGGGACCCAGCGTCCAGGAGATGCGCCAGCCGGGATAGCGCCAGTTCTTGGTCAGGCCGTCCACAAGGATAATCGGGTCGCTGTTCACATCGTCTACGTAGGCGGCCGCCGAGACCATGCTGGGCGGTCCGTTGACGTGACCCGTGTAGATGTAATGGGAATAGAACTCATCCAGGATCAGTGAACACTTCAGCTCCCGGGCCATCTGCACCCAGAGCCGCAGCCGCTCGCCCTCGACGATCTGGCCCGTGGGGTTGCACGGATTGCTGGCCAGGAGCGCCTGGAGACCCCGTCCCTGGACTTCTTTGCGAATCTGAGCCAGGGAGACCTGATAGCCTTCTTCTGGATCCAGTAGGATGGGAATGGGTATGAAGGCCTTGAAGACGCTGAGCAGCTCCTCGTAGGCCGTGTAGTCGGGCAGGAAGTGGCCCATATTGATGTTGCCCAAGGCGGCCGCGATGCGGGTCAACGCCACCCGCCCGCCGCCGGCGATGCTCACGTTGCGCCAGGTGTACTGGGACTCCTTGCCCTGGCGATAGAGCGTGTTGTAGAGATCGGCCACCTTCTGGCGCAGCTCGGTCTCGCCCGTGATGGGGCTGTACTCCTGATAGCGGGGATCGATGGCCAGACGCTCGATCCGGTCCGGGGCATCTGGTAGCGGGCCGGTTTCGGGCATGCCCTGGCCCAGGTTTGCCCATTCGGGCGCGCCGTAGGTGAAGCCCTGCTGTCCGGCGCGGTGCATGACGTAGATGACCCCCGTACGGGGCACCCGGCGAAAGCCGGGAATGGTTGCAGACACGGAAACTGCCTTTCGTGAAGCGTTTGGATTTGACATAAAGTGCGGCGTTGCGACTCGCTCGACAAAGCGCCTGCGCCACGCACTGCCAACCATTATACCGGAAGTTGGAGGAAGGCACATTGGCGGCGCTGCCGTGCCGGTGCAAATCACGTTGGGAGCGAATCACTTCCCGAAACCGGTACGCGACCATCGTTCTCTGTTGAAACCGAATTCAGGCCATCCCCGGCACGTTGACGAGGCCCTGTTGCCGGCGTGCCCGGCAAACCTCAGGGCGAAACGGCCCGCTGAACCTGTGCTACAATGAAAGCCTATCGATCAATCCGTACAAATCGTTTACCATCACGGCCCCTATGACCTACCAACCGCCTTCCTTCATCAACCGTACCGTGCGCAAGCTGGCCGGCACGGCGCCCATGCTCAAGGTGTTGCCGCCCATCATGCCCCGGGCCGACAGGGCGATCCTGCGCCTCTCGGGTGGGCGCACGACCCTGGCCGCTCTGCTCATCGGCGCGCCCATCGTTATGCTCACCGCCATCGGCGCCAAGAGCGGCCAACCGCGCACGACGCCCCTTCTCGCCATCTTCCACCCAGATTGTCCGGATCGATTTGCCATCGTCGGCTCCAACTGGGGGCAGGCGCGCAACCCGGCCTGGTATTACAATCTGAAGGCCAACCCCCGAGCAAGCTGCCTGATCCGGGGAGAGCAGCGGGACTATGTGGCCCGGGAAGTTACGGGCGATGCGCATGACTTCTGGTGGCAGGCCGCGCTGGAGACATACGCGGGCTATGCCGTCTATCGGGAGCGGGCCGGCGAGCGCCACATCCCCATCATGGTCCTGGCGCCGGCGCAGAATGACGAAGGAGCCGCAAATTCATGAATGCCGCCTACGATTTGTCCGGCAAAGTCGCCATCGTTACCGGCGCAGGCCGGGGCATCGGCCGGGCCATTGCCCTGGGCTATGCCGCCGCCGGCGCGGCCGTGACCTGCGCGGCCCGCAGCGTGCCCGAAATCGAAGCCGCTGCCCGGGCCATTGCGGAGGCCGGCGGCCGCGCCCTGGCCGTTCCCACCGACGTGACCGACTTCGCCGCCGTTCAACGCATGGTCGAGCTGACGGTTCAGGCGTTTGGCGGGCTCGATATCCTGGTCATCAACGCCGGCGTCAACCTGGACCGGCGGCCCATCGAAGAGAGCGTGGTGGAGGAGTGGCAGCAGACGTTCGACGTCAATCTCCACGGCGCCTATCACTGCGCGCGGGCCGCGATTCCCCATCTCAGAGCCCGGGGCGCGGGCAAGATCATCACCATCGGCTCGGGCCTGGGCCACAACGGCAAGGCCGGCCTCTCCGCCTACGCCTGCTCCAAGGCCGCACTCTGGATGTTCACCCGCGTTCTGGCCCAGGAACTCTGGCCCTACAACATCAGCGTCAATGAACTCATCCCCGGGCCGGTGGAAACCGAGATGAGTCGGGACTACTCGCAGCGGGACAGCAGCGTCTTTGCCATCAGCAGCGAGTGGATCAAGCAGCCTGAGGATGTCGTTCCGTTGGCCCTTTTCCTGGCGACCCAGCCCGACGTCGGCCCCACGGCCCAGAGCTTCAATCTCATGCGGCGGGACAGGTGATCGGTGAGGCTGAAACTAGCCCACTGGCTGGGCGAGAACGCGACCCCGATCTGCCGTGACATAGCCCGCTACCTGACCGCGCATCTGGCCCGGCCGGTTCGCTTTGTCCATCAGCCCGATCTGCCGGCAATTGCCGCCGGCCGGTTCGCCCTGACGTGGATTTGCGGTCTCCTCTACACAGAACTTCACGATCGAGACGCCGCGCCGCTCCAGCCTGTGGCCGCCCCGGTCCTGTGGGGAGATGCGTCCCCTCAGTACGGTGCCCATTTGATCGTGGGGCGCGATGCCCCCTACCGCAAATTCGAGGATCTTGAGGGCGCGCGGTTGGCCATCAACGAACCAGGCTCCTTTTCCGGCCACCACATTTTGCGTCACTATGTGGCCACTTTGGACCGGCCGCTTCGCTTCGCATCCGTGGTCGCTAGCGGCAGCCACCGGCAATCTCTTGCGATGGTGGCCGGGGGCATGGTCGACACGGCCGCCATCGACAGTACGCTCTACGCATTTCTCGCGCATGCGCACCCGGAACGCGTGGCCAACGTGCGGATTCTCGCCACGCTCGGCCCCTTTCCCATGCCGCCCTGGCTGGTTGCAACCCAACTTCCCGCGGCAGTGCGTGACGATCTCCGCGTCGCCTTGCTCCACATGCATGAGGACGCTGCGGGCCGCAAGGCGCTGGCCCGCCACGGCCTGGCGCGCTTTGCGCCCATGACCGATGGCGATTATGATCCGATCCGACGCGCGGTGACTGCGGGCGTATCGTTACGGTAAGCTGCTCGATTACGCCGAAGGGTATCATCCTGGAACCGACCGGGTAATGGCGCCCGGCCCACCTTTCTCAAAGCGGAGAGAATCATGCCTCGACCCATTCACGCTCCCCGGGGAACGACCCTGACCTGCAAGAACTGGCAAATCGAAGCGGCCTATCGCATGCTGCAAAACAATCTCGATCCGGCCGTCGCCTTCGATCCCGACAACCTTATCGTCTACGGAGGGCGGGGCCGCGCGGCCCGCAACTGGCCCGCCTTTGACGCGATTTTGGCCGCCCTGCGCGATCTGGAGCCGGACGAAACGCTCATGATCCAGTCGGGCAAGCCGGTGGCCGTCTTCCGCACCCATGCGGACGCGCCCCGGGTTCTGCTGGCCAATTCCAACATCGTGCCGGCCTGGGCCACCCAGGAAAACTTCGACCGCTGGGAACAAGAGGGCCTCATCATGTACGGCCAGATGACGGCCGGCAGCTGGATCTACATTGGCACCCAGGGCATCCTCCAGGGCACCTACGAGACCTTCGGCGCGCTGGCCCGGCAGCATGGCTGGGGCAGCCTCAAGGGCAAGTTCGTGGTCACGGCCGGCCTGGGCGAAATGGGCGGCGCGCAGCCCCTGGCCGTGACCATGAACGAAGGGGTCGGTCTCTTCGTGGAGGTCGACCGCTGGCGGGCCGAGCGGCGTCTGGCCCTGCGTCAGGTCGACCGCATGACCGACGATCTGGAAGAGGCCATGACCTGGATCGACGAGGCCGTGGCCGCAGAGATACCCCTTTCCGTCGCGCTGGTGGCCAATGCCGCCGAGGTGCTGCCCGAGTTGGTCGCGCGGGGCGTCCGGCCCGACGTGGTGACCGACCAGACTTCGGCCCACGACCCCATGTACGGTTATATTCCCGCCGGCTTGTCGCTGGAAGAAGCAGCAACTTTGCGCACGGCGAACCCGGACGCGTATCGCCAAGCCGCCTTCGATTCCATGACGACCCACGTCCAGGCCATGCTCGACTGGCAGCGGCAGGGCGCGGTGGTCTTTGACTACGGCAACAACTTGCGCCAGCGGGCCTTCGACAACGGTCTCAAGGAGGCTTTCGACTATCCCGGCTTCGTGCCGGCCTACATTCGTCCCCTCTTCTGCGAGGGCAAGGGCCCCTTCCGCTGGGTGGCCCTCTCGGGCGATCCGGCCGACATCTATGCCACCGATGAAGCCATTCTCGAACTCTTCCCGGAGGATGAGCATCTGGCCCGCTGGATCCGCATGGCCCAGCGGGATGTGGAGTTTCAGGGGCTGCCCGCGCGTATCTGCTGGCTGGGCTATGGCGAGCGGGCCCGGGCCGGGCTCAAGTTCAACGAATTGGTGGCGAGCGGCAAAGTCAAGGCGCCCATCGTCATCGGCCGGGACCATCTGGACAGCGGCTCCGTGGCCAGCCCCAACCGGGAGACCGAGGGCATGCTGGATGGCTCCGACGCCATCGCCGACTGGCCCATTCTCAACGCCCTGATCAACACGGCCTGCGGCGCGACCTGGGTTAGCTTTCACCACGGCGGCGGCGTGGGCATCGGCTACAGCCTCCACGCCGGCCAGGTCATCGTGGCCGACGGCACGCCGGACGCGGCTGCGCGCCTGGAGCGGGTGCTCACGGTCGATCCGGGCATGGGCGTCGCCCGCCACGTGGACGCGGGCTATCCCCGCGCGGTCGAAGTCGCCCGAGAGCGGGGCGTCAAGATCCCCATGCTGGGAGGGTAGGCCATGGACCTGAAAATCAACGGCCAGTCGCTGCAAATCGATGATGTCGTGGCCGTGGCCCGAGGTGCGACCGTGGGCCTGGACCCGGCTGCCCTGCCCGCCATCAAGCGCTCGCGGCGAGCCGTGGAACAGCTCGTTGCCGAAGGCCGGATCGCCTACGGCATTACGACCGGGTTTGGCCGCTTCAAAGACAAATTCATCCCGCCGGAACAGGTGGCCCAGCTCCAGCTCAATCTGGTGCGCAGCCACGCCGCAGGGGCGGGCCCGGAACTGGATGAGGAGGCGGTGCGGGCCATGCTCCTGGTGCGGGCCAACACCCTGGCCTTGGGCTATTCGGGCGTGCGACCCGTGATTATTGAGACGCTCATCGAAATGTTGAACCATGGGATTCATCCGTGCATCCCCAGTCAGGGCTCTCTCGGCGCCAGCGGCGACCTTGCGCCCCTGGCCCATCTTGCCCTGGCCCTCATCGGCGAGGGTGAAGTCATCATGCAGGGCGAGCGCTTTCCAGGTGCGGTTGCTCTGGCCCGGGCCGGCATCCGTCCGCTGCAGCTGGAGGCCAAGGAGGGACTGGCGCTGCTCAACGGCACCGCGCTCATGGTGGGGCTGGGCGCGCTGCTGGTGCGGCGGGCCATCAATCTGGCGCTCACGGCCGACGTGGCCGCATCCCTGTCGCTGGAGGCGCTCCACGGCACCGCTCGGGCCTACGACGCGCGGGTCCATGCCGCCCGGCCCCATCCCCGTCAGATTGACTGCGCGGCTTTCCTGCGCCAGCTGCTCGCCGGCTCTACCTTGCTTCGACCGGAGGGGGATCCCAATGTTCAAGATCCCTATACATTGCGCTGCGTGCCCCAGGTTCACGGCGCGGTGCGGGATGCCATTGCCTATGCCCGCTGGGTCATCAATATCGAACTCAACGCCGCCAACGACAACCCCCTGATCTTTGCCGACGACCACGGCGGGGCCGAGGTGATCAGCGCCGGGAACTTTCACGGCGAACCCATCGCCCTGGCCATGGACTATGCCAAAAACGCGCTCACCGACCTGGGCAACATGAGTGAACGGCGGGTGGCCCGCCTGGTGGACGCGGACTCCAACGGCGGCGTCCTGCCCATGTTTCTCACCCGGGAGGGCGGCCTCGAAAGCGGCTTCATGATCGCCCAGTACACGGCCGCGGCCCTGGCCTCGGAGAACAAGGTTCTCGCCCATCCGGCCAGCGCTGACTCCATCCCGAGCAGCGCCAATGTGGAAGATCACGTGAGTATGGGCGCAACGGCCACGCGCCAGCTCGGCCAGATTCTGGGCCATGTGGAGACCATCGTGGCCATCGAACTCATGACCGCGGCTCAGGCCGTCGACTTTCGTCGGGAGGAACTCGGCGCGCCTGACGCCCGGCTGGGCGCCGGCACTGGCGTCGCCTACGAATTGATTCGGGAGCACGTGCCCTTTTTGGAAGCAGACGTTTCCCTGGCGCCGTACATAGAACGCATCCGCCGCCTCGTTGCGGCCGGCGTGATCAAAGAGGCGGTTGAGGATACGGTCGGGTAGAGACGTTGCATTGCAACGTCTCTACGGAGCGCGAGAAGACCCGCGGTCATGATCAAAAAATCCGCGTCCATCCGCCCAATCCGCGTCATCCGCGGCCCATCAAAATCGTCATCATGACCAAACACACTGTCGATCTCATCATTCATGACGCCGACCAACTCGTCACCTGTGCCGGGCAGCCCGGACCTCGCCGGGGTCCGGCCATGCGCGACGCCGGCCGCATTGAGAACGGCGCAGTGGCCGTCCGGGACGGACGGATCGTCGCGGTCGGCCACACGGCCGAGATCCTGGCCGCTTTCACAGGTGAGGAGACCCTTGACGCGACCGGACGGGCCGTCATCCCCGGCCTGATCGATCCCCACACCCACGTGATCTTTGGCGGCGACCGGGTGGAGGAATTTGAGCTGCGCATCGGCGGCGCGACCTATATGGAGATCATGGCGGCCGGCGGCGGCATCCTCAGCACCGTGGACCGCACCCGCGCGGCCACGGAAGCCGAGCTTGTGGCCGCTGCCCGCCGGCGGCTCGACGAGATGCTGGCCTTTGGTACGACCACGGTGGAAGTCAAGAGTGGCTACGGGCTCGACACGGCCACCGAACTGAAGATGCTGCGCGTCATGGAGGAACTCGACCGTAGCCATCCGTGCACCCTCGTGCCCACCTTTTTGGGGGCGCATACGGTGGCGCCCGAATACCAGAATGACCCCGCAGGGTACGTGAATCTGGTCCTGGACGAGATGATACCGGCTGTGGCCGCGTGGTACGCCGCTGCCGACTTCCGTCGGCAGGGGCGGCCCTTTTTCATCGATGTCTTCTGCGAAGAGCACGCCTTCGACGTGGAACAATCCCGGCGGATTCTGCAGGCCGGGATCGCCACGGGCATGCAGGCCAAGCTTCACGTCGATCAGTTCAACGTACTGGGCGGTGTGGCCATGGCCATCGCAGCGGGCGCAATCTCCGTAGACCATTTGGACGTAAGCGGTCCGGCAGAAATCGCGGCCCTCGGCCATGCCGACACCGTGGCAGTTCCTCTGCCTGCCGCCAATTTCAACCTGGGTCACACCCACTTCGCCCCGGCCCGGGAGCTGGTCGATGCCGGCGCGGCCCTGGCCCTGGCGACCGATCTCAATCCCGGTTCCGCACCCTGTTACGGCATGCCTACCGTCATGGCCATCGCCTGCCGCTATCTGGGCCTGCTGCCGGCCGAGGCGCTACTGGCCGGCACGATCAACGCCGCCCACGCCATCGGCGTGGGCGGTGAGGTCGGCTCCCTTGAGGCGGGCAAAGCGGCCGACTTGCTGC
>CAYZLP010000177.1:2952-8240 GCA_964478635.1 uncultured Caldilineaceae bacterium | reverse complement strand
CGGCGGTTGCTCTTCTTCTAAGGACAAGGCCGTTTGGCCTTGCGATTCTAGTGTCGGGAAGCCGACGTCAGGTAGTCAGGTTGACAGATCATACAGCAGTGCAACTCGTATTATCCAGACTGGCTCGACGACTTGTTCCACCACTTGAACTTGGGCGCCTTGATCGTCCAGTAGACAAAGACCAGGAAGGCAGTCAGCAAGATCAAAAGGGCCAGCGGGCGAATCGGCTCGAACAATGCCCAGACATGGCTGATCGCCTGGCTGATAAGAAAGACCCCGTTGCGCAAGAATGATGCAATGCTGGCCCGGCCATCACCCGTTACCGCGGTCTCCGGCGTGTAGTACAGAACCTCCGGCGCGAAGAGCACGACCAGGCGGGGCAGGAAGACGGATGCCAGAAACAATCCGTTGGCAATTCCCAACAGGATGGCCCACCCATTGGATTCGCTCTTCTTGTCCGGGATCAGCCGATTGGTGACAAAATAGGTAAAGAGCACCACGGCAATCCAGAGTAGGAAGAGATAGCCGTAACGGGTCGAGTCGGTTACCCAAGAGGGCGCATCGGAAAGGGCTTTGAAGGCCTCGTCCTGATTTTCGGTCAAGCCGCCGGCTTCCACGAAGGCCGTGAATTTGGCCCCCAGATTGGCGACACGGACGAAGATATCGCCCTGCTCCTGCAGAACGATCCAGCCGATGAGGGCAACGAGCAGCACGATCAGTTCGCGCAGCGCGCCCCGGCGCAAGCCGTTGGCGGCGAAAAAGCCCAGATAGACCACAAAGGTGATCAGTACCGGCAGCGTGAACGGCGCAGAGACCCACTGGTCCAGCAGGATAATACCGTCACAACACTGTTTGATTCCGTCCATAGATTCGCTCACTTGGTATCCGGCAGCGCCTTACGCGCCGGCAATTTCGGCCAAAACCCGGGCAATGGCGGATGCTGCGTCAGGCTGCGCCATCGAGCTTGCTGCGTCGGCCATCGCGATCAGTCTTTCCTCGTCAGTCAGCAATTCCTGCAGGGTCGGCGCCAGTGTCTCCGCCAGCGTCGCGTCCTGGAGAACGACTGCCGCGCCGCAGGTTGCCAGCTGCTCGGCGTTGCTCTGCTGATTGGAGCCGGCAAAGGGCAGCGGCACCAACACGGACGGCAAGGCGGCCACGGGGAATTCGCCCAGGGCGCTGGCTCCCGCTCGTGCTACGGTCAAGTCGGCCGCGGCCAGTGCCAGCGCCATCTCTTCGTGCAAATAGGGCACGGGATGATATCGCGCGCTTACCTCAGGCGATAATCCCAAGGCGTCGGCAGTCAATTCGCCGGCCAGCTCTTCGTAAAGGGGCCAATCGCGCACGCCCACGACGTGCAGGACCTGGGCCATGGGCAGCAGTTCGGCTAGCGCCGCCCAGGTTGCCTGATTGATAGAGCGTGAACCCTGGCTGCCCCCCCAGATCAGCAACAGCGGCAGGTCTTCGCGCGTGCCCAGGGGCGTGGCCAATCTGGCGGCCAATTCCCGGCGGCTATCCGCCCGATCCCGGGCTGCATCGATCAACTCCTGACGCACCGGATAGCCGGTTACCACCGCCTTGCCCGCCGGCGCCTCGCCCCCGAAATGGACTGCGGCAGCGGGTAGCGTGACGGCGATGCGCTCGGCAAAGCGGCTCATCCGCTTGATCGACCACCCGGGCGCCATGTCCGGCAGATAGATCACCACCGGTACGTTGCGCAGGCGACAGGCCAGCACGGCCGGCGCACAGACGTAGCCGCCGGTCACCAGACAGACATCGGGCCGAAACCGATCGATGATCCGCAAGCTGTCGCGAACGCCGGCCGCCATCAGGCCGCCGCTGCGCAGGGCGCGTACCGGATTGACGCCCCGAATCTTGTCGGTGCGAATGCCTTCATAGGCGATCCCCGCACGTTGGACCAATGCCTCTTCCATGCCGCCTGCGCTGCCTAACCAGACAATCTGGTTATTTGCGCCGGCCGTCGGAGGCGTTGCGTCGCGCAGTGCGACTGCTGGTTGAGTTCCGGCTGCTGCGACGGGTTGTGCTGCGGCCGGTTGACTTGCGGGCGCCGGAACGAGTTGTGCGGCGACGGCGATTGCCGGATAGACGTGGCCGCCGGTTCCCCCACCCGAAATCAAAACGCGCATAAGCCATC
Source organism: uncultured Caldilineaceae bacterium (assembly GCA_964478635.1). Taxonomy (GTDB): domain Bacteria; phylum Chloroflexota; class Anaerolineae; order Caldilineales; family Caldilineaceae; genus JAGRCP01. Next base: position 6,088 of record CAYZLP010000177.1, on the reverse strand, counting down.
TTTCCTGTTACAGCCGGCGCCGTGACGCCGGGTTCAATCTGCTTACTGATGTTGAGCATGATGCCCACGGCCCCCAGGGCCGTCAGCAATGAACTGCCGCCGTAGCTGATGAAGGGCAAGGTGATGCCCGTCGGCGGCGCAACCGCAACGACGACGGCCGCGTTCAAAATTGCCTGCAAAATCAAGAGCGCCGTAATGCCGGTGGCCAACAGCATGCCAAAATTATCCGGTGCATTGAGCGCGATGCGTAAACCGCGGTAGGCTAGCACAGCAAAGAGCAATATGACAAGGAGTGCGCCCACCAGACCCAACTCCTCTCCGATGATGGCGAAAATATTGTCGCTCCAGCTGACGGGCAGAAAACCGGGATACTTGGCCGAACTGTTGCCCACGCCTACCCCCAGCGGCCCGCCGTTGATAATGGCCTGCGCGCTCTGGACTGACTGCCACTCGGCGCTCTCCAGCGGATTGCGGATCGAGGTGAAGTAGCGTTCGACGCGGCCCCGGGCATAGTCGCTGTAGCGAATCACGACGGCAAAGGTCGCCGCGGTGCCCAGGCCCACTACGAAGAGCTGGCGTAGCTCGGCGCCGGCAATAAAAAACATGATCGAGGCCGTCGTGACAATCAGCAGGGCCGTGCTGATGTCCGGCTGGGTTACGATAAGGACCGTTACTGCGCCCATGAGCACGCTGAAGGGCAGCAGGCCCACCCGCACGTCGCGGATGCGCGCGCCCTTGCTGGCCAGCCAGGTGGCGATATAGATGATGATAATGATCTTGGCCGGCTCACTGGGCTGTACGGATGCCCCGAGTAGAAAACGGGCCGAGCCGTACGTCTCCTGGCCAATGGCGATCACGGTGATGAGCGCAATCAGTGCGATGCCCATGAGCGGAATGCTAAAACGTTCCCAGATGTGATAGTCGATCCGCATGGAGACGAGCAGGGCGACAATGCCGAGCAGGCTCCAGCGCAGCTGCTTGACAATGAAAAAGTAGGGCTCCCCATAGCCGTACCGTCCCTGGGCATAGCTCGCACTAAAGACCATGATGAGGCCCAGCACGAGCAAGGTGAAGACGACCGTAATCAGGCCCCAGTCGTAGGTGCCGTTATAAGGTTTTGAGCGGTTGCGCTGCCGGCTCTGTGTCTGCTTCGCCATGGTTGCCACGCTTTATACCTGCCCCACCGATGCTTGCACGGTCTGGTGCACCAACGTTCGAAAGTGTTCCCCTCGCGCTTCAAAATCCCGGTACGCATCGTAGCTGGTCCCGCCGGGCGAGAGCAGGACGATGCTCTTGTCCACCGCCACGCGGCGGGCCAGGTCGACCGCCTCATCCAGCCGCTGAACCAGGGCGCAACTGGGCGCCTTGCGTTGGGTCGCGGCCGCCCGATCCTGGACCGTGCGCACGATCATGGGGCCCGCGTCGCCAAAGCCGATCAGCATGCTGACCCGTTCGATGACTTCGTCCGCAAAGGCCTGCCAGGGCAGCTGCTTGTCCTTGCCGCCGGCCAGCAAAATCAGGGTCGACCCGTTGGCGGGAAAACTGCGCAACGCGGCGATGGCCCGCTCCGGCGAGGTTGCAATGCTGTCGTTGATCCAGGTCACGCCCCCTCTGCTTGCGACAACCTCCAGCCGATGGGGGACGCCGGCGAAGGTGCGTGCAACCTGGCTGATGCCGGCGAGGCTGGCGCCCGCGGCCTGGCTCAGAACGGCGGCGGCCAGCACGTTGCTCACATTGTGATCGCCCCGCAATTGAACTTCTTCCCGCCGGCAGATCAGCTTGCCGTCGAGGAGCAGGCGGTCATCCTCCAGCCAGGCGCCTTCGGGCAGGGACGCCGCACGGCTGAAACCGACTGCATGAATTTCCCGGGCTTCCAACTCGCCCCGCCGCTCATCCAGCAAGCCGTTGAGCGTCCAGTCGGCCGGCAGGTCCGGCGCGCGGGCCGTGTCAAGGAGGCGTCCGGTCACGGCATCGTCGGCGTTGAGCGCCAGCGTTGCGCCGTCCGGGAGGCTGCGGATCAGGTTGAGCTTGGCCCGGACATACTCGGCCATATGGCCATGACGGTCCAGATGGTTGGGCGTGATGTTCAAGATGCCCGCTACCTCAGGGCCGACGCCGTCGACCGTCCCCCAACTGATGGTCGGATCGAACAGCTCCAGTTGGAAGCTGCTCAGTTCCAGCACGATTGGCTCGCCGGGCCGGATTGCGTCGAGCCGATCGAGGAGGGGCGTACCGATATTGCCGCCGACGTGGGGCGTCAAGCCGGACGCTGCGAGCATCTGGCCCACCAGCGTTGTGGTGGTCGTCTTGCCGCTGCTGCCGGTAATGGCGACCATCGACCCCAATCCCCGGGCCCGTGCCGCTTGGAAGGTCAACAAGCTGTCATTGCTGAGCGGAATGCCGCGCTCGATCGCCGTCTGCACGACCGGGATTTGCGGCGGCACCCCGCCGCTCAGGCAGAGCAGATCGCAATCGTCCAGCAACGTCGGGGGATGGCCGCCTAGCGCGAGATCGACCGGCAGATCGCCCAGTGCGGTCACTTCCGGGGCCAGCGCAGGGGCCGTAGCCAGATCGCTGATTGTCACGCGCGCGCCCTGCTCGATCATGAAACGAGCCAGGGCCAGCCCCTGGCGGGCCAGACCCAGAATGACAATGTTTCGGTTGGCAAACTCAGCTTGTGCCGTCATGTTCGCCTGTCTCAGGTTCCCCAAATCTGGAGGGCAACACCCAACATCCCGCTCAATACGCCCACGATCCAAAAACGTTCCTTGACCTGCATTTCGCTCCACCCCAGCAGCTCGAAGTGGTGATGGAGTGGCGTCATTTTGAAGACGCGACGCCCCTCTCCGTACAGGCGCTTGGTCAGCTTGAAATAGCTCACCTGAATGATGACACTCAGCGCTTCGGCGACAAAGACAAAACCGACTACCGGTAACAGGAGCCACTGGCCGGTCATGACCGACACAAGACCCAGGGTTGCGCCGAGGGCCAGACTGCCTGTGTCGCCCATGAAGAGCTGGGCCGGGTAGGCGTTATACCAGAGAAAGGCCAGCAGGGCGCCCACGACCGTAAAGCAAAACGCCACCAGGTAGACCTGATCCTGCAGAAAGGCGATGACGCCGTAACAGGTGAAGGC
>CAYZLP010000177.1:0-2852 GCA_964478635.1 uncultured Caldilineaceae bacterium | reverse complement strand
GCTACCCGGCGGCCGTTGCCTTCCGGCTTCAGGTCGGCCAGCAAATTCAAGGCCGCAATGGTGCTGGCCGGACTGGCGTTGTAGGTGTCGTCGATGATGGTGCTGCCGTTGATGCCCGACATAACGACCAGGCGCAGCTGGCCGGGAATACTCTGCATGCCAGAGACGATTTCATCCCAACCCAGCCCTTCGACCAACCCCACGGCGGCCGCACGCAGCGCCGTATGCACGCTGTGGCGACCAAGGAGCGGCACCCGTACATGCAGCGAATCGACCTGGCCGTTGGACTTGCGGTGGTGAAAGCGGAAGCGAATGCCGTCCATACCGCTGCTTTCAATTTCGTCGGCCCACAGATCCGCCTCCGGGGTCAGTCCATAGCGGAAAATGCGCGCGCGGGTCACTTCGACCATGGTTCTCACCCGCTCGTCGTCCCAATTGAGAATCGCAACGCCGCCGTCTTCGGCGGCAGGCAGCGCCTGGGGCAGTTCCGACTTGGCTTGCTGAATGCGCTCGATGGAGCCCAGCCGGCTCAGGTGGCTGGGACCCACGTTGGTGACGACGCCCACGTGAGGGCGGCCAAGTTCACACAGGCGCGAGATTTCGCCGGTGTCGTACATGCCCATCTCCAAGACGGCCCGCTCGTGCTGGTGATTCAGGCCGAGCAAGGTCAAGGGCAAGCCCTGTTCATTGTTCAGGTTGCCGGGCGTGGCGAGCGTGACAAAGCGCTGCTTGATGACCGCCGCGGTCAACTCTTTAGTACTCGTCTTGCCTACACTGCCCGTGATGCCGATGACGCGCAGATCGTCGCGCGTGCGGTGGATGCGTTGGAAGCCGCCCGCATTTTGCAACCCAATCTCAGCGTCGTCTACCAGATAGGCGATGGGCGTAGCGGCCGTGGCATGGGCCGGCAGCTTGGCCGTCAGGGACCAGCGCCCCCGGGTGCAGTCGACCAGCGCCGCCCCCTTGGCCGCAGCCTGTTCCCGTCCGTGCACTTCGCAGATAACGGCGCCGGCGCCAGCCGCCAGGGCTGCGCCCACATAGGCATGACCGTCGGTTTGCTGACCCGCCAGCGCGATAAAGAGATCGCCCGGCTGCACGTCCCGGCTGTCCAGTACCGCTCGACCGATGGGCGTGGCCGGCAGGGCCATAGGCGGCAGTTCACCAGTTAAGGCTTGCCAAAGCGTGTGTTGGGTAATGCAGGTAGCAACTACGGGCGCCACAGCCTACTCCGCTTCCGTAACAAGATTTTCGAGAGAATCCGCTTCACGATCCTGGCCCAAGCGAATCTCGTCGGGCGGGATGTTCAGGTAATCAAGATAGCGCTTTGTGACCCGGGCGAAGGTGGGCGCCGCCGTGTATGCCGCCCACGGACTGATGGCCGGGTCAGGCCGGTCCAACTTGACCAGCACCACCAGCTGCGGGTCGTCAGCCGGAACGAACCCCACAAAGGTTGCGATCGTTTCGTCTTCCGTATAGCCCTCTTCGGTCGGAATCTGGGCGGTGCCGGTCTTGCCGGCCACGGCGTACCCGGGTATGCGCGCGGCCCGAATGCCAGTGTCCACGGCGAACTGCATCAACTCGCGCATGGTGGCGGCCGTCTCCGGGCTGATGACCTGGCGGGCCACAGTGGGCTGGGTAAAGAGCACGTCATCTCCCGCAACCCGGGCGTCTACAAGATAGGGGCGCATGTAGCGGCCTTCGTTGGCAAGGGTGGCTACCGCGCTAAGCATTTGGAGCGGCGTCACGGCCAGACCCTGGCCAAAGCTGTTGGCGGCCAGGTCCGATTGGCTCCAGTTGGGATCGCCGGGAGACTTGACCAGGCCGTTTACTTCGCCGGCCAGATCGACGCCGCTGGGTTGACCGAAGCCGAAGCGACGCACGTAGTGGTAGAACTCCTCGGACCCCAGCTTCTCGGCAACCTGAACCGTCACGACGTTGAGCGATCGCGCGAGGGCATCGGCCAGCGTGATGCGGCCGTATTGACTGCGGTTGCTGTTAAAGAAGATGCGGCCGCCCACGGTAATCGAACCGGTGTCGGTGAAGATCATAGTCGGCGTGACCACGCCTGTGTCCAAGGCTGCCGCAACCGTAATCACCTTGAAGATCGAGCCCGGCTCATATTGGAGATTCATCGTTGGATTGGAGAAGTAATCGGCTCTGGCCTGGGCGTATTGGTTTGGATCGAAAGTCGGCGCATTGGCCAGGGCCAGGATTTCACCCGTGCGCGGGTCCATGGCGATGATGGAGCCGCGCTGGGCCCGGAAATAGCGCAAGGCGTAATCCAACTCCTCTTCGGCAATCCACTGCATGGTGCGATCGAGCGTCAAGACCAGATCCCGGCGCTGGGGAGAGGGGAGATACCGCCGCGTTTCACGGGGCAGATCGTCCAGCGTTCCATTGGCCTGTCCCAGCAGACCGACCCCGCCCTGGCTCAAGAAGGCATCGTAGTAGCTCTCAAGCCCGTAGTGGCCGACCCGGCCCGAATCGGTCAGGGTATTGATGCCCACGAAGCCGGTCACATGGGCAATCAGGTCGCCCTCCGGATAGTACCGTTCCGGCGCCGGCGTGATATGAACTTGTTCGAAGGGCGAATATTCGTCGCCGCCTTGGGACGTATCGTCGCTTTCATCCAGGCTGTCCAGATAATTCATGAGGGGCAGCGCCTCGGCCAGGGTTAGATCTTTGGCCAGGAGACTGTAGGCCCCTTCCCGATTGGCTTCCAGCGTCACGAGCGTGGCCTGAGGATCGACGCCGATGAGTTCACCCAGCTTGGCTGCCACTTCTCGGCGCTCTTCCGCCGTCAGATTCCTGGGCGTTGCCGAGACATCGTAGAAAAAGCGATCGATGCCCAG
>CAYZLP010000176.1:0-8285 GCA_964478635.1 uncultured Caldilineaceae bacterium | reverse complement strand
CTCACCGCCGGCAAAGGAGGTGTTGAGGGCGTCGTAGTAGGTACCCCATTCGGCGCCGCCCAAGCGCTCCACAGTGATGCCTTTGTCATTTTCAGCGTTGAACTTGTTGGTCAGAATCTGAATCACTTCGCACTCTGTCGTGGCCTGGCTCACGTCGGTGACGCCTTCGGTCGTATCGTCACAATCGCCGAAGAAGCGGGCCAAGCTAAGCGTGACGGCTTCCTCACCTGCGGTAGCCGGCGCGCCCTCCGTGGAGGCCGGCGCAGCGGGTGCAGCACAGCCCCCCAGCACCAGCGCAAACAGTAGCACCGTAACGAGCCAGAGAGTTCCTCGCTTTGTGGACATTGGTTTTCTCCTTGGTTGGTAGGTTGAAACAGATAAAACGCATGGGCAAACTTCAATATGGAAAGTGCAACAGGTCTTCAAACGGAAAGCCGAGTTTCCCTTCGACAAGCTCAGGGATCGGAACCGGTAGCCCAGGGATCGGAAACAAAATCCACAGAAATCCGCCGAATCCGATCAATCCGCGGCCCATCCCTATTTTCCACCGCTCCCCAGCGAAATGCCCCGGATCAGATAGCGCTGAAAAATGACGTATAGGATCAACAGCGGCGCACTGGCGATGACGCCCCGGGCCATGAGCGAGCCGAGTTCGGTGGCTTGGGCGAAATTGCCCTGCAGCGAAGCCAGCCCGGTCGTGATGGTGAACATTTCTCTTCTAGTAGCCGAGACCAGGGGCCACAAATAATCATTCCAGGTCAGAACGAAGGTGAAGATGCCGAGGGCTGTCATGGCCGGCAGGGACATAGGCAGCATGATGCGCCAGAAGACTATCCAGCGCCCGGCCCCGTCGAGTTGAGCCGCCTCCTCGACTTCCGTGGGAATCGCGCGGAAGAATTGAGCCATGAGAAAGACGCCCAATGGCGCGGCCACCCGGGGCAAGATAAGCGCGGCATAGGTGTTGTGCATGTCTACTTCCGCAAACATTAAAAAGAGGGGGATAAACATCGCCTCTTTCGGCACCATCAGGCCGGCCAGTACGAAGGCAAAGAGCGCGTTGCGACCAAGGAAGGGAATACGGGCGAAGGCATAGCCGGCCATGGATGTGAGCACGAGGGTTATCAGGGTGGTGATGATGGTGACGACCGTGCTGTTCCAGAACCATCGCGGCGTCAAGCCGACCTGGAAGACCTGGACGAAATTCTCAAAGGTGGGCTGAATCGGCACCAGGCTGGTCGTTGTGCTCTTGAGAATCTCGTTGGGCGTCAACGCGAGCGAAAACATCCAGATCACGGGCGCAATCCAGAAGAAGGCCGCCACGGCCAAACCGAACAGGAAGAGCAGGCGCGAAATCCGCATCGTTCCCCCAGAAGTAACTTGTGCACCCTGCATGGTTAGCCCTCCTCCGGCGCAATGCGAAACTGGAAGTAGGAGATGACAAACATGACGACAAAGAGGAAGAGCGACATGGCCGAGCCGTAACCGAGCCGGAAATCGCGAAAGCCGCTTTCGTAGATGTACTGGATCAGCACGCGGGTCGTGCCGGCCGGGCCGCCCCGGGTCATGATGTAGACCTGGCCGAAAATCTGAAAGGAGGCAATGATCTGCAGCACGGTCACGAGGAGTAGCGTGCGCCGCAGGCCCGGAATGGTAATGTGGCGAAACTGGGCCCAGTGGCCGGCGCCGTCCAACTCCGCCGCCTCATAGAGCGACTGATCGATATCCTGTAGGCCGGCCAGGAAGAGCACCATGTTGAAACCCATGGTCCACCAGAGCGTGGTCATGACGATAGCGGGCATGGCGAGATTCGGGTCGGACAGCCAGGAAATTGGCTCGATGCCGAAACGACCCAGGAAGGACGCCAGCAGCCCGGTCTGGGGATTGAGCAGAAACGCCCAGATCAAGGTCACGACGGCCACCGAAAAGACGTAGGGCGAGAAAAAGATCGTGCGGAAGAAGCCCATGCCCCGTCCGGCACCATTCAGCAGAATGGCCAAGAGCAGGCCGACGCCGACGATCGATGGCGTGGAGAGGATCACAAACTGGACCGTGTTCCAGAACGAACTCCAGAAAACGCTGTCCCGGAACATCTCCTGATAATTCCCCAACCCGATAAAGCTACGGAAATCCATGGCCAGCAGGTCCCAGTCAAACAGGCTCATGTAGACCGCCTGAAAGACAGGGAAGACGACAAATATTACGTAGACGATCAGAAAGGGGCTGAGGAAAAGATAGGCGTCCACCGTATCACGGCGACGTTTTTTGGACATGCCGGACCGATTGGTTGTAGCAGCTTCGGTAGCCATAGGTCTCTCCTAAACTCCGTTTCGTTTGAAACCGATGCTTCCTGTCTGAGTGACAGTCACTGGCGCAAACGTGTCCGGTCATCCCTACTTCGCCCTGTCAGTATCTGGCACTCCGGCAATCCGTTCATTTGTCTGTGAACATGCAGTAGGCATTGCCATTGGACGGCAACCTCATCCACTTGATGGCATGGCGCACCTACGCGGCGCACCGCCGAATGCCGAGGGCGGTGTGCGCTCCACGTCCAATGCTCAAATCTGCAGCAATGCGTCTGGCAAATGACGAAGTTACGACCAAAGGGGAGCCAAAGATGACTGTTTCAAGTAAAACTGTTATATTGCAGTTCAAATGCTATTTCAGACCGTTTCAGTTGTCAATCAGATAATTTCTGCGGAGGTCATGCCATTTACATCATAAAAACATGGTACAAACTATATTGCCAGCGGGAGGGACAATGACCGAACAGGCGATTGGCCCCGTTCTGTATGTGGAAACAAATACGCCGCGCGGTCAGCAGGTGTTGAAGGCGTTGGCGTCGGAACCACGCCTGCGTATCCTGGAGCTGCTGGGCGAACGTCTCTCCAACGTGAGTGAAATCGCGGAGGCGCTTCACATTCCCGTTTCTACTGCCAATCTGCACGTGAGCATTCTGGAGAACGCCGGGTTGCTTATTACCGAACTGCAACCGGCCAAGCGGGGCGTACAGAAGGTCTGCGCCCGGGCCTACGAGGTGATCACCATCTCGCTGCCCGTGCAAAGCGCGCGGCAAGAGGCCCGGGCTGTGGAGGCCTCCGTACCGGTCGGCAGTTATGTGGATTGCCAGGTCACCCCCACATGCGGGCTGGCCGGGCGCAACGGGCTCATTGGCCTGCTAGATGATGCCGCCTCCTTCTACGAACCGGAGCGGGTCAATGCCCAGCTGATCTGGTTTCATCACGGCTACGTCGAATACCGCTTGCCCAACCGCCTGCCGCCCAAAGCCGAGCCCACGGCGCTCCAGGTCAGCGCGGAAATCTGCTCAGAGGCGCCCATGCATCACGACGACTGGCCCTCGGATATTACCGTATGGATCAACGGCGTCGATATCGGAACCTGGACCAGCCCGGCCGATTTCGGCGGCCAGCGGGGTATCCTCACGCCCCAGTGGTGGGAGACGCGCAACACGCAGTACGGTCTGCTCAAAGTGTGGCAGGTCAACCGGGAGGCGGCTTTTGTGGATGGGGTCAAGGTGTCGGACGTGCGGCTGCCCGATCTCGCACTCGCCGGCAGCAGCTTTCTCTCCGTGCGCATCGGCGTGCGCGCCGACGCCGAACATGTCGGCGGCATCAACCTGTTCGGCAGCAGCTTTGGCAACTATCCCCAGGACATTGTGGTGCGCATGAACTATCGTTAGCCGCGCAGAGAGGATGCTTGCGGTGACAGTCACTGGCACAACGAAGTCTGGTCAACGAAGAAATCGTTGCGCCAGTGACTGTCACCAAGACCGGCGATCGGTACTTGAACCACGCGATGTTTCAGCAGACGCCGGCCGTGCGCAAGCGCCCAATCTGTGCCGCATCATGGCCAAGTTCGCGCAGAATGGCGTCCGTCTGTTCACCCAACCCGGGAATCGGGCCGAGGCTGGCGTCAATTCCGACCAGATCGACCGGCGGCAGCAGGGCCGGGATGGGACCGGCGGGCGAATCAATCGCGCGCCAGCGGTCCCGGGCCTGGAGCTGAGGGTGGTCGAGGAATTCGGCCATGGTGCGGGCCTGGGCGTAGGCGATGGCCGCGTCTTCGAGGCGGGCCGCGACCTCGTTGAGTGAGAATTGGCCAAAGACGCGTTCGATAGCCTCGCGCAGGGCCGGCCGGTTGGCTACCCGAGCGCGATTGGTGCAGAACCGATCATCTTCCGCCAGGTCCGGCCGGTCCAGCACCTGGGTACAGAAGCGCGCCCACTCCCGCTCATTCTGAATGCTCAACATGATCACGCCGCCGTCGCCACAGGGAAACAGGCCGTAGGGCGCAATGGTGGCGTGGCTGGCGCCGGTGCGGGCCGGCGGCGTGCCGCCCATGGCGTAGTAGGCCGGATAGCCCATCCACTCGGCCAGGGCATCGAAGAGCGAAACCTCCACGACCGTCCCGCAGCCGGTTCGGCTGCGCACCAGCAGGGCGGTGAGGATGCCGCTGTAGGCGTACATCCCCGCGGCGATATCGGCCACGGCAATGCCGGCCTTGGAGGGCGTCTCGGGCGTGCCGGTGATAGAAAAGAGCCCCGTCTCGGCCTGGATGAGCGCGTCGTAGGCTTTCTTGGCGGCGTAGGGTCCGGTGCGCCCGTAGCCAGATACGTGGCAGACAATCAGCCGGGGATGGCGAGCCCGTAACAAGGCATCATCAAAGCCCAGGCGCTCTATCGCCCCCGGGGCCAGATTCTGGACGAAGACATCGGCCCGAGCCAGCAGCACAGCCAGAATCTCCGCACCTTCGGGCTGCTTCAGATCCAGGGTCAGGGACTCCTTGCCCCGATTGAGCCAGACGAAATGGCTCGACAGCCCCTTGACACTCCGGTCGTAATCGCGGGCGAAGTCGCCGCCGCCCGGGCGCTCGATCTTGATCACCCGCGCACCCAGGTCGGCCAATTGACGCGTCGCAAAAGACGCGGCCACTGCCTGCTCCACGGCCACGACGGTTATCCCCTCCAACGGCAGCACACGAATCTCCTATCTCTCAATCGTAGACAATCACGCACGCGCATACCCATCGCCGCCATAGATGTCATGCACAACAATAGCCGGGAAGCGCTCGAAGACGAATTCGTAGATCGCCTCGGGGCCCAAATCGGCATAGGCCACGACGCGGTTTGCCACAATGTGGCGGGCCAGCAAGGCCGCGGCCCCGCCCACGGCCGCCAGATAGAGGGCCCGGTGGGCCATAAGCGCGGTTTTGACCGCCTCCGACCGGTAGCCCTTGCCGATAAACCCACGCACGCCCTGGGCCAGCATGGCTTCCGTGTATGGATCCATGCGACCGCTGGTCGTCGGTCCGGCCGGGCCGATGACGTGGCCCGGTTTGGCCGGCGCCGGCCCCACGTAATAGATCGCCTGCCCGCGTAAATCGACCGGCAGCGCCTCGCCCCGCTCCAGCGCGGCCACCATGCGTTGATGGGCCGCATCCCGCGCGCCATAGACCACGCCCGAAAGCGTCACCAGGTCTCCGGCACGCACGGCGGCAATCGCATCATCATCCAGCGGCGTCATCAAGTCCATAAAACTGCGACAAACGGAATAAACAGGAATACCCCGACCCTCCCCCGCTCCAATCTTCAGTCGTAACGATACAACCTGTCCTTGATAGAACGCGAATTGGGCGGATTGGACGAATCCGGCGGATAAAGGCCAAAGAGAATCCGTGGAAATTTGCTCAATCCGGTACATCCGCGGTCTATCAAATTCGCCGCTGAATCGTTACCTTCAATCTTCAAATCTCAACCCGCGCCCGCCGCGGCGCAGAGCAATTCAAATTCACCGCCACGGGCAGTGCGGCGATGTGGGTGGCATAGGCTTCCACATGGACGGCCAGCGCGGTGGTGCTGCCGCCAAAGCCCTGGGGCCCGATCTGCAGATCGTTGACCGCGGCAAGCAGTTCCGCCTCCAGCGCGGCGAGATGGGGCAGGGGGTTTGGAGAGCCGATGGGACGCAGCAGGGCCCGCTTGGCCAGGAGTCCCACGCTGTCGAAGGAGCCGCCCAGCCCTACACCGACGATGATGGGCGGGCAGGCATTGGGGCCGGCCAAACGTACGGTTTCGAGCACGAATGCCTTCACCCCCGCTTCGCCTACCGCAGGGGGGAACATCTGCAGGCGGCTCATGAGTTCTGCGCCGAAGCCTTTCATCAGCACCGTGATGTGGACCCGATCACCCGGCACGATCTCTGTGTGAACGATGGGCGGTGTGTTGTCGCCCGTGTTGCGACGCAGAAGCGGATCGTCCACCACCGACTTGCGCAGATCGCCGTAGGCCGCGGCCACCGCTTCGTGCAAGGCAGCGCCCAAGAAGCCGTCCACGAAGTGAACGTCCTGGCCCACTTCCAAGAAGAGCAGGGCCATACCCGTGTCCTGGCACGTGGGAATCCGTTCTGCCTCGGCATAGGCCGCGTTGTCGATAAGCATGGTCAGCACATTGCCGCCCAGGGGTGAAAGCTCCCGCTCGCGCGCGGCCTGGAGCGCGGCCAAGTAGTCGGCCGGCAGGGTATAGGCGGATGCGGTTAGCAGTTCGCGGACTTTTTCACCCACGAGTTGGACGGAGAGCGTACGCGGCATGGGCCTATTGTACGTTGTGCGGAATGATGGGGCAAGCGTTTGACAAAGGCCGGTGGCGGCGTGTATGTTGGTCCGAATGGATTCCGGTGAAACAATGGATTCCGGTAAAACAATGCGTAGAGACGTTGCAATGCAACGTCTCTACTTACATTCGGGGAGACTCCCATGGACTACACAAAACTCTTCGATCTCAGCGGACGGACGGCCCTGGTCGTCGGCGCGGGGGGCGGGATCGGCCAGGCCGGGGCCGAGGCCATGGCGGCCCAGGGCGCAACGATCATCTGTGCCGATCTCGCCCTGGATCGTGCCGAGGAGACGGCCGCCCAAATCGAGCAGGCCGGCGGCCGGGCCGAGGCTCGCCAGTTTGACATGACCGACCCCTTTCAGATCACGGCGCTTTTCCAGAGTATCGAGACGCTCCACATTCTGGTGACCACGCCCAGCGTCAACGTGCGCAAGCCTATGCTCGACATCACGCGCGAAGAGTTCGACCGGGTCATCAATCTCAATCTCAAAGCGACCTTTTTCGTCATGCAGGAAGCGGGCCGGCGCATGGCCGCAGCCGGGCGGGGCAGCATCATCGCTTTCTCCAGCATCCGCTCCCAAGTGGTGGAGCCGGGCCAGAGCGTCTATGCTGCAACCAAGTCTGGTACGGTGCAGCTCGTTCGCACCTTGGCGGCCGAACTCGGTCCCCAGGGCGTCCGAGTCAACGCCATCGCGCCCGGCGTCGTGGAGACGCCCCTGACGGCCCAGATCAAAAATCATCCCGACTGGTACAACGCCTATGCCGAGCGCAATATCCTGCGCCGCTGGGCCCAACCTAGCGAGATGGCCGGCGCGGTCGTCTACCTGGCCTCGGACGCAGCCTCCTACGTCACCGGTTCGCTGCTCTTCGTGGATGGCGGCTGGATGGCGGTAGACGGACGGTTCGCGCCGCCGCTGTAGAAGGGTCACGATGCCAACAACGGATTTTTCAGTCCTACACTGATCGGAACAGAAAACTTACACCGTATGCCAGGCGCCCGTATGGGCCGATGCGAGGACGGCGTCACAGACGCGCTGGGTCTCATAGCCATCATGGAAATCGGGCGTGAGCTTTTCGTTCGTCTCGAGTTGGTAGAGGAAGTCCGACACCTGATGAATAAAGGTGTGCTCATAGCCGATAGCACAGCCGGGCACCCACCAGCGATCCATATAGGGGTGATCGCTATCCCACACGGGAATCGTGCGAAAGCCGCGTACCAGTGAATCGTCGGCATGACTGTAATATTGGAGTTGGTGGGCATCCTCCAGATCGAAGGCGATCGTGCCTTTTTCGCCGTTAATTTCGAAGACGTTTTGGTTCTTGCGACCGCAGGCGTAGCGCGTCGATTCGAAGGTTCCCAACGCACCGTCGGCAAAGCGAGCCAGAAATGCACAGGCATCATCGATCCCAACCGGCTTTATGACAGCGGGATCGTCCTGAAGCGCCCGCTCCTTGACAAAGGTCGCGGTCATGGCCGTCACCGCTTCAATCGGCCCGGCAAGCCAGAGGGCGAGATCGATGGAATGGGCCAATAGATCGCCCGTGACCCCGCTGCCCGCGGCCTCCACATCCAGCCGCCACAAAGTATTTCCACCCTGGGGCAGTTCCGGGTTGATCGTCCAGTCCTGCAGATATTTGGCCCGATAGTGGAAGATGCGTC
>CAYZLP010000175.1:0-8314 GCA_964478635.1 uncultured Caldilineaceae bacterium | reverse complement strand
TCCACAAAGACCAGTTCATCCTCGGCGGCGGGAGCAGCGGGCGCGTCCTGCAAATGGGCAAGTATCGCGGGTAGCAGATCCACGCCGCCGCTGAGAAAGAGCACTGCGGCCGCCGGCCCCGCCGGCAGGTTGAGCAACACGGTGCGACCACGAATGCCGGCCACACCGCGCTCCAAGTAGGCCAGACGGCTCTCGGTTGCGGCATGGGTGCGCATGGCCTCGCTCACCCCCGGCAGCATGCGCTCCAGCACATCCAGAGTCGCCTCAGGCACCACCTCACGCCCCGAAGGACCGGGTGCGGGCAATGCGCCCCCCAGGGTCAGCACAAGATCCAGTTCTTCCTCATCACACCAGCGCATGAGGGTATCGGCGATCCAGTGGCGTTGGCTGCCGACGGCCTGCACAAGGACGATGGTCGCTCCGGGCAGCCGCGCCTGCAGAAGCCGGGTGAGTGCGTCCAGGGTGGCGTCATTCAGGTCGGAGATGGCCAGCAGGCCGATTCGAATTCGCATGGGCATACAATAGGGAAAAACCTCCAAGGCGTGCCTTGGAGGTTTTCATGAGTCTCAATCAGTTCAGCGCGAAATCAGATTAGCGCTTCGTGTACTGCTTGGCGCGGCGGGCGCGAACCAAACCGGGCTTCTTGCGCTCCTTGGCGCGGGGATCACGCGTCAGGTAGCCGGCCGACTTCAGGACGGGGCGCAAGTTCTCGTCCGCCTTGACGAGCGCACGTGAAATGCCGTGACGCACGGCCGATGCCTGACCGCCTTCGCCGCCACCCTTCACCTGGATGCTCACATTGTATGCAGCAGCCGTACCGGTGAGGTTCAGGGGCTGCATGAGAATCATGCGGTCAAGAGCGCGTCCGAAGTACTCCGCCAGGGGTTTCTCGTTGACGACGATTTCACCCTGACCGGGGTAGATGCGCACCCGGGCGGTAGCCGTCTTGCGGCGTCCGATTGCTTCAATATACTCAGCCATTGTTCAACTTTCTCCTACAGTTCCAGCTGCTGCGGCTGTTGCGCCGTGTGCGGGTGGTCGGGGCCGGCATAGACGCGTAGCTTCTTCATCTGGGCGCGACCCAGGCGCGTCTTGGGCATCATTCCCTTCACGGCTTCGTAAATCACCCGATCCGGGAAGCGCTCCATCTGCTCGCGCATGGTGCGGCTCTTGAGACCGCCGGGATAGCGCGAGTGACGATAATAGCGCACGTCATCCAATTTGTTTCCCGTCACGGCCACGCGCTCGCAATTGACGACGACGACGAAGTCGCCGCCATCCACATGTGGGCTGTACGTCGGCTTGTGCTTGCCGCGCAAAACTTGCGCAATTTCCGAGGCCAAGCGACCAAGGGTCTGATCGGTGGCGTCGACCACCCACCATTCGCGTGCTGCCTTGGCCTCTTCGGCGCTTGGGCTATATGTCTTCACGCTACGTTCTCCCTATCAACTCCAGCGAATTAGCTCTACTCTATCGAATCTTCGAAATTCGTTTTCCACAAAACTTCACCGCTGTCAGGCATCCAAAATCTGTCCGAAATTTCCCGTTAGCGAACGGTTCGTCCAGAAAAGATTCGAAGCCAACTATCGAATCTTCGAATCGATGCGAAGCGCAACGGCTTTTGACCATCATCCGACCGGGTGAAACCACGGGTCCACGCTTGCCGGATACTCTACCCGTTCCAGCACGAGCCCTTGGGGCGGTGCAGGCGGCGCAGCATGGCTGCGGTCCCGGGCAACCAGCGCTTCGGCAACTGCTTCCGGTTGTCGACGACCGCGCCCCACTTCCAACAGCGTTCCAACCATCGAGCGCACCATGCGCCGCAAAAACGCATTTGCCCGAATGGTAAAGACATAGCGACTTCCCGGCAGATCGGTCAGCGGCGGCAAATTGGACTGGACGGCCAGCCACCTGGCTTCCATGACGGTCCGGACGCTGTTCTCACCCTGGGGCGGTTGCCCAAAGGTGGCGAAATCATGCTCCCCCAGCAAATAGGCTGCAGCTTGCTGCATGGCCCCGAAATTCAGATCGTAAGGTACGTACAGTGCAAAGCGATCGGTCAACGGCGAACGATCCGGCACGGCGCCTACAGCATTACCGGCAGCCCAGGCATCGACCGTATAGCGATAGGTCCGAGCCGTCGCACTGAAGCGCGGATGAAACTTCGTCGTAGCTTCACAAAGGCGCCTGACTTGAATCGTCCTTGGCAGATGGGCGTTCCACGCCCGCTGCAAATCCGCCGGGCTATGCGTCCAAGGCACCTCAGCCGCGATAACCTGACCATTTGCATGGACGCCGGTGTCGGTCCGGCCGGAGCCAATCACCCGGGCATCGAAGGCCGTGAACCCTTGTAGCGCCGTTTCCAGCGCGCCCTGAATGGTGGGTACGCCTACCTGAAACTGGTAGCCGTAATAATCGGTCCCATCATAGGCGACGATTCCGGCGACATACACAATCGGTCGCTTCCGGTCCTTGCTGCAACTGCCTTGCTACAGGCACTTGCAGGCACGGTTGCTAATCAACCAACTCCAGGATCACCATTTCGGCGCCGTCCCCCTGGCGTTTGCCGAGCTTGATCATGCGGGTATATCCACCCGGACGTTCGGCATAGCGGGGTGCGATCTCTTCGAACAGCTTCGTGGCCAGAGGCTTATTGTTGAGGTAAGCCACAATCTGGCGCTGGGCGTGCACGCGGTTGCCGTCTTCGCCCAGATTACGCTTGGCCTTGGTGATCAGCTTCTCAGCATCACCCCGGACGGCCCGGGCCTTGGCCTCGGTCGTCACGATGCGTTCATGGGTGTAAAGCTCTTTGATCAGGTTGCGGAACAGCGCTTTCCGATGGGAAGCGTCCCGTCCCAGCTGACGCCCTTTGATATTGTGGCGCATGATTCAAACTCCTCTAATGAAGCCCACGTGGCGCTTAGGCGGCTTCTTCCTCAACCTCGTCGGCGTCCGCACCATCACTGGCCATTTCCGGGGAACCGACATCGTTCCAGAAGACAGTCAGATCGACACCGGGCACGTTCAGGTAATTTTTCTCGCCGAGCTTCTCGACCAGTTCATCCAACGACTTCTTACCGAAGTTGCGGATGGCCAACATCTCTTCTTCACCCTTTTCCATGCGGCGCAGAATTTCGCCCACCTTCGTAATGCCGGCGCGCTTCAGACAATTGTAGGCCCGAACGGTCAGCTCCAGCTCTTCGATGGGCGCATCGGCCACGCGGGCCGGGATGCCCTCGGCTTCCTCGACCTTGGCTTCAACCTCTACCTTTTCAACGCCGGCCAAGAGCTGCAGGTGCTGCACCAGGAGCTTGGCCGATTCACGCATGGCTTCTTCCGGCGAGACGGTGCCGTCGGTCCAAATTTCCAGGTTTAGTTTGTCATAGTCCGTCTGCTGCCCGATACGCGTGCGTTCCACCCGGTAGGCCGCCTTGCGGATCGGGCTGAAAATGGCGTCGACCGGGATTTCGCCCAGCGGCAGCCGGGTGCGTTCTTCGGCCGGGCTGTACCCCCGGCCACGCTCGACCACCAGTTCAAAATCCAGATCGACATCGTTGGAATCGGCCGTAAGCAGATAGAGATCGGGATTTACGATCTCCACTTCCGGCGGCGCAATCAAGTCGCCGGCCGTAATCGGACCCTCGTTGGTGACCTCGACGTGCATACGCACGGGATCATCCGTAACACTCTTCAAGCGAATTTGCTTGACATTCAGAATCAACTGCGTTGTATCTTCCCGCACGTGGGGAATTGCCGAAAACTCGTGATGAATACCGCTCAAGCGGATCGACGAGACGGCTGCCCCCGGCAGAGACGAGAGCAAAACCCGGCGCAGTGCATTTCCCAAAGTGATCCCGTAGCCACTTTCCAGCGGTGAAATCACGAAATGCCCGTAATTTTGCGAACTCGCTTCGACTTCAATTTTCGGTAAGACCATGTTAAGCAACGGCGCACCCTCCCTACGTTCAATTCAGACAGTGGCGACGACTCCTCGACAGTTGCCGGCGAACGTCCCACTGTAGAAACGTATGCTCGCGGAAATTGGACTCAGTCAACACGTTTAGACAAATCCGACAGTCCAAGAGGCTAACCCGACCACCCGTCGTGGCAAACCGGTCGGCAAGCGATGCCTTGGGCGCCACAGCCAGGTATTGCGGTCTGCGGTTAGCGACTGTAATACTCAACAATCAACTGCTCGTTGAGCGGAATCTCGATGTCTTCACGTCCTGGTTCGTTAACGACTGAACCGCGCATGTCGACCAAGTTCAGGCTGAGCCATGCCGGCGCGCTTACGTTGCCCTGCATGATCTGCGCCCGATCCTTGAAGTAGGTCAGGCTGCGAGCGCTGCTGCGAACGCTGATCTCATCACCCGGGCTGACCTGGAACGAAGGGATATCGGTTTTGCGGCCGTTGACTTCAAAGTGCCCGTGGCGGACAAGCTGCCGGGCCTGGGCGCGGCTATCGGCGAAGCCCAAGCGGTAAACGACGTTGTCCAATCGGCTTTCCAGAATGACGAGCAACTGGGTACCGGTCAGTCCCTTGCGACGGGTCGCCTCTTTGAAATAGCGGCGGAATTGCTTTTCCATTACGCCGTAGACACGACGCGCCTTCTGCTTCTCGCGCAACTGCAGACCGAAGTCGGACTGCTTGCGCCGGAAGACGGCTTTGCGGCCGTGGGCGCCGGGCGGGTAGTTACGCTTGTCGATTGCGCACTTCGGGCTAAGACAGCGTTCGCCCTTCAAGAATAGTTTTTGGCCCTCGCGTCGGCACAATTTGCAGACTGCATCAGTATGACGTGCCATTTTTCCTCCGGAATATTGCTTCCTGCGTCATGTTCCTACAAGCTCATCTGTAGGAAAGCAGGTGGCGCCATCAAGCCGCAACCACCTGCCGATAATCTCTTCCTGTAAATGTTCGGCGTGCAACACTTCATTTAGAAGCGCGCACCCGGTCCGCGCATTGCGTCAAATAAACTAAACGCGGCGCTTCTTGGGCGGCCGGCAGCCATTATGAGGCAGCGGCGTAATGTCGACAATCGAGGTCACAACCAGGCCGGCGGCCTGCAGTGCCCGGATCGAACTCTCACGACCGGGTCCGGGTCCCTTCACATAGACGTCGACCTCACGCACGTTGAAATCGCTACGCGCGGCGTTGGCGGCACTCTGGGCGGCCAACTGTGCGGCAAAGGGCGTCGATTTCCGGCTGCCCTTGAAGCCTGCGCTGCCGGCACTCGCCCAACAGAGCGTGTTGCCCTGGACGTCGGTGATCGTGATGATCGTGTTATTAAACGACGCGTGAATGTGCGCCTGTCCGTGCGGGACGTTCTTCTTCTCGCGACGGCGCGAACGCGTATCCCGTCGACGTTGTGTTCGGGCCATGCTATCTCCTTCGAATTCGATTCACTACTCCGCCGGCTCTAACCGGCGATCTCATTGCGAATACTCTTTATCATGCCCCGACTCGAACCGGCATGGGCGAGTGGGAGGCACAGAATCTAAATGAACGCTACGCTGTCCTGCCGCGCCAGGAACGACAACGGCAACGACGCCTGTAGCGAAGAAGAGCCAACGCCTGACTTACTTGCGCGCCCGCTTCTTACCGGCCACCGTCTTGCGTATGCCACGCCGCGTGCGGGCATTCGTCCGCGTCCGCTGTCCCCGGGACGGCAGATTGCGGCGGTGGCGCATGCCGCGGTAGCTGCCAATTTCCATGAGGCGCTTGATGTTCATATTGACCTCGCGGCGCAAATCGCCTTCCACCATCACATTGCGGTCAATATATTCACGAAGCCGCGCCAGCTGATTCTCATCCAGATCACGCACCCGCGTGTTCGGATCGATCTGCGTCGCTTCGAGTATCTGGTTGCTTGTCGTCCTGCCGATACCGTAAATGTAGGTCAGGGCGATCTCAACTCGCTTGTCGCGAGGAATATCTACGCCGGCAATACGTGCCATGAAGCCTTCTCCTTCAAACTACCGCGTCTGATTAACCCTGCCGTTGCTTGTGCTTCGGATTCGAGCAGATCACATATACAACACCGCGCCTACGCACGATTTTGCACTTTTCACACATCTTTTTGACAGACGGTCGAACTTTCATCGTCTTACCCCTAAATCCTTTCAGCGCAACTTAACTAGTCTATCATACCCTCAAGGGAGAGTCAAAATTTCCGGCCCGTTATTGGTAATTGCAATCGTATGTTCAAAGTGGGCAGCCAAGCTCCCATCCTTGCTTACGACCGTCCAATCGTCTCCCAACACTTTCGTCTGCCACGTCCCTGCCTGGACCATGGGCTCCAATGCGATGACCAGGCCAGCCTGGAGAGGCAGATTCCCATCCGGGTCTCCGGCAACATAATTCAGCACCTGCGGCGGCTCGTGCATTTGCCGACCAACGCCGTGGCCGGTATAGCCGCGCACGACGTGAAAGCCGTGCGTTTCGACGTGGTTCTGCACCGCCCGGCTGATATCCACAACCCGATGGCCGACGGTGGCCTGTTCAATCCCTTTGTAGAGACTGGCCTCGGTCACCGTCATGAGTTCGGCCGCCTTGTCGCTGATTTCACCCACGGCGTAAGTCCAGGCGCTATCGCCGATGAAGCCCCGGTAGGTGGCGCCGACATCAATGCTGATGATATCGCCGGCACGCAGAACCCGGTCCTTGCTGGGAATCCCATGCACCAGTTCGTCATTCACGCTGGCGCAAATCTGGGCCGGATAGCCGTTATAGCCCAGAAACGAAGAAAAGGCGTTGTACTTCTGGAGCACTTCCAGGGCAACCTGGTCCAATTCCCAGGTACTTACCCCCGGCCGCACAGCCTCGCGCAGCGCAGCATGAACCCGGGCCACGATGCGTCCCGCTTCGCGCATGATCTTGATTTCCTGGGGGCTTTTCAAGATCGGCAGGCGCGTGCTCTGCTTGCGGCGCTTCACCGGGCGCTGTACTTTCTGCTGTTGCTTCTGTCTTCGAAAGACGTTCATTTACGTGTCCAACCGCGGTACGCGCCGGGCGACCGCCTTAACCTTCCAGCCCCGCCAGCAGCGCCGCCTGTACCAGCTCGATCGGCTGAGCGCCGTCGACTTCATTCAGCAGCGCCTGGGCGAAGTAGTACCCGACCAGCGGCGACGTCTGCTTGTAGTAGACGTAGAGACGATTGCGCACGGTATCCGGCGTGTCGTCATCCCGCTGATAGAGTTCACCGCCATCCACGTCGCAGACCCCGTCGACTTTGGGCGGATTGAAATCGACGTGATAGACCGCGCCGCAGGAGCGACAAACCCGGCGGCCGGTAATCCTGCGCATGGCCTCTTCATCCTCAATGTGAATCAGAGGCGCCAAAGCCACACCACCGTAGGGCGCGGTGATCTTGGCAAAGGCCGCGGCCTGATTCAAGTTGCGGGGGAAGCCGTCCATAATGGCGCCCTGCGCACAGTCATCCTGCTGCAGCCGATCTTCCACCATGCGAATGGTCACTTCATCCGGCACCAGCTCGCCTTTGTCCATATATCCCTTGGCAAGCAGCCCCAACTCGGTCTCATTCTTCAGATTGTAGCGAAAGATGTCACCGGTCGAGATTTGGGGCAGGCCCAGCTTCTCTTCGAGCATGCGGGCCTGGGTTCCCTTGCCTGCACCGGGTACACCCAGCAGCACAATGAAGGTTCGTTGCTTGTCGGCCATCCGATCCTCCTGTGTATTTGGTGACTTGCTTTTGAGACCTCAAACGCACTGATTCAAGTGAAACAGAATTTCACGAGTAAATCCCGGCGGAAATAAGTCGACGGTTTCTACCGGAGGTAGAAATGCCCTATTTCCGCCGTGGTATGGGTGCTGAGCACCGTCGAAGCATTCACGCCGCGGTGTACTAGCGGATGAAGCCTTCATAGTTGCGCATGGTCAGCTGGGCCTCAATCTGCTTCATCGTGTCAAGCACCACGCCGACGACAATGAGCAATCCGGTGCTGCTGATGATGAGCGACTGATAGCGCGGCAGAATGCCTGCCGTGCCAAAGATGCTGTCCACCGTCACGCCGACCAGATAGGGCAGAATGGCGATGAAGCCCAGGAAGAGCGCGCCAACCAGCGTAATGCGGGAGAGCACGCCGTTCAAGTAGTCCTCCGTGCGCTTACCCGGACGGATACCGGGGATAAAACCACCCTGCTTCTGGAGCGTCTCAGCCAGATTTTGCTGACGGAACATGACATCCGTATAGAAGTAGGTAAAGGCGACCGTGAACAGGAAGTAGAGTAGCCAGTACAGGAAATTCTGCGGGCTGAAGGCAGTTGCAAACCAGGTTGCCACACTGCCAACCCAAC